>JAQWCN010000066.1 GCA_028705955.1 Eubacteriaceae bacterium | reverse complement strand
GAATTCTTGTCTCCAACCATGGCGTATCGGTCAATATCACCGATAATACGCAGATAACAGGGTGTAAACTGACGGGTAAAAGAACCGAAGGAGGAAGAACAGAACCGGAAGGAGCCGTTCTTTGTGCGCATCCATGGCAGGGTGGGGTTTTCAATTTATCCGGCAATGTTAAAATCACAGGCAATACCGGGTACGCTGCCAGTGCGGTTGAAAATACATCAGGCACTACGACCATTACGGGTAATGTAGAAATTTCCGGCAATACGGTATCCCGGGATCTGACAAATACTTCCGGCGGGGCAGTCAGCAGCCTGGGAAGTGGTTCCCTCACTGTTGGAGACAATGTTAAAATTACAGGCAATACCTATCAGGACAGTAAAGGCAATACGCCTGAAAGAAATATTTATTATGCAGACAGCACGGCCAATCCCTACATTAAGGTTTCAAGTGCGCTGGGCGATAAGGCAGATATCGGGGTGACCATGTCCAACACCGACAAAATGGCGGATGGGGCACAGTTTGGCATCACCACCACCGGGGCCTCCGGCGGTGGGGTTTACGCAAAGTCCGATACCCTTACAATCAGCGGGACAACCCATTTTGAAAATTGTTCTGCTACGAATTTTGGCGGCGGGATTGGTGCTAATTCGGCGGATGTTAACGTGGATGGTGCATCCTTTGCGAATTGCTCGACAACGTCGGCAGTTGACCTCGCTGGCTATGGTGGCGCGATCCGTGCGGGGCTTGGCAATTCTAAAATAAAGATAAAGAACACGACGATCACAGGATGCCACGCAAAAGTTGGTGGCGCACTGAGCGTCGAAACGGCCCAAACGACCCTGGACACGATAACGATCACCGGTAACAATTCCTGTGATGACGCCAATCAGGCGATTGTCCAGTGCAAGGATGCCTCACTGGCGATTGAAGGAGCGACCACGATCACCGGCAACAAGCCCACTTCAGACGGGAAGACCTGTTCTTATGTTGTGGGAAGTGACGGGGCATGTCAAATCACGCTGGGGGATACCACCAGCATCACGGGAAATCAATTTACCGGAGGGAGAACAGGGAGCTCGGCTGTATTTATGACCAGCGCCTCCACCCTGTCTGTTTCCGGCGGGGTTCAGGTTACAGGCAACACAGACGGCGCAGCGGAAAAGAATGTGTATCTGACGGGCAGCAGCAATAATATTCAGGTCACCGGTGATCTGACCGATACGGCCAACATCGGCGTGACCATGGAAACAGAAGCACGGAAAGCAGCCGGACAGCAATTTGGCGTGACCACGGCGAAGCCTGCATCGGAAGTAGCCAAACTGGATCATTTATACCAGGATGGCAACACGGCTTATGTCGGCACGGCTGGTACAGATACGGCCGTTGTCTGGAAATATGAACCCGAAGTTTGTAGAAATCAGCAAACCCAAAGCGTATACAAAGGGGATGACGCCCTGGCCAAAGCCGTCGCTGCGGCGGCATCCGGTGACACGATAGAAATGCTGGTGGCACAGTACACCGTCCCTGCGCAGATTGAAGTGGATAAAGACCTGACCATCACCAAAGCAGCCGGTATCGATTCGGCGACCTTGACACTGTCCACTGATTTTAAAAACGGCACAGACATGTTTGCAGTCAGTGGTGACGGTAAAACCTTTACGCTAAAGGATATGGCGTTGACAAGCAGTGCGCCAAACAGCCGGGCAATCACCCAGAACAAAGGAACGGTTGCGCTCAAAAACACGACGGTTTCCGGATTTAAGCGAACAGGTAACATTTATGGCGGGGCGGTTTCGGTTACCACCGGAACGTTCACGATGGATCGCTCGACAATCAATGCGTGCAGCACAGCCAGCTACGCGGGGGCGATTCAATCTGCGAAGGGATCGACCATTATCCTGACGGATTCCACAATTTCAAATTGTTCCGCTACCAATAGTGGCGGGGCAATTTACAGCAGCGATGGCGGAGATACCATTACAATGACCGGTGGAGCCATTGATACCTGCAGTGCGGGCAGTTATTATAATGGCGGCGCAGTGTATATGAATAAAGTTTCCACGCTAACCTTTGACGGGACGACGATTAACGGATGTACAGCCGGGTATTATGGCGCCGCTGTTTACGCAACCGGGGGGGCCAGCGTTGAACTGCGCAATGCGACGATTCAAAATTGCTCCGGAAAAGGAGATAGTTCCGGTGGCGCGGTCATTGATGTAACAGGGACGGCAAAAGATCAAAACAACCTGACAATGACAGATACCACAGTCACGGGTTGTAATGCGACATCGGGTCATTTGATTAAAATCGGAACGACCACTGCGAACATCAACGGAGCTTCCAATATAACGGCCAGCGCTTGTAACAGTTACTACGCACTGGTTTATTGCAGCAATGCCAATCTTACAATGGGCGGAACCGCTTCTATCCACGATAATTCCGGTGCGATGGCTTATCTGATTAGTGGGACCGGAACCCCTACGGTGACGCTTGAAGGGCAGGCCGCTATCATCGACAACACGATGACGGGGAAATATTCCGGATATGCGGGTGCCATCAATTCAAACAGTGCCATGAACATTGTATTGAAAGATCAGGCGGCAATTACAGGGAATAACGTCGTTTCTGCAACTTCATCAGCAGGTGGGGTCTATGTGAAAGACGGAAGCAGTTTGTCGGTTTCAGACAGTGTCAAAGTAACCGGCAACACCAGGGGAACAGAGGCCAGCAACATTTATCTTGCGGGCACCAACAATCTCACGGTTGCCGGTAGTCTGACAAAAGATGCGATTCTCAGCGTGACAGCACAAAACCGGATGAATTCGGGGGATCAATTTGGAACCTTAACCGGGGACGCCACGATCGGGGGCACCAACTTTACACCCGATGACGGTTCAGCGGTTCAGGCAGAGACCAATGGGACAAGCATTGTCTGGAAACTGGGCATTAAGAGCATTGCTTTCAAGAAAGAAAAGAGTGGGACATCTTCGGAAAAAAATTATTATCCTCAAACAGTGTATCGTGAAGGTGAAGAATTTAGTACGGCTGATGGAAAAATCACGGTCACTTACAATAATAACACGACACAAGATATTGATCTGAGCGAATGTACCTGCACGGGATACGATATGACAAAACTGGATACACCCCAGACCGTAACCGTCGCTTATCAAAATGCCCAGACCTCGTATCAGATTATTGTGCAGAAACCAGTGTCAGTGAATGATCCGGAATATAAGAAATATATCAGTAATTTGAAACTGGTGTTATACAATCAGTCGGATTCATTCGACGTTTATGATTTTTACCATGGCGGAGGCTGGATTACATTGACGGATAATAGTACCAATCAACAACCGATGAGCAGCAGTAACAGCACGGATGGTCTCGGATGGTTAGGTCGGTTACTTGGTATTAAGCAATTCAAGTATTATGATGGGACCAACACGGTTTTGGATACGGCGGTGGGATCAACTTTGGATTCACATTATACCTGGGCCGTGATTCCCAACAACACCAAGGCGGGTTTGGATCTGACCAAAGCCGACGGTTACGATGGGGGGAAATACGGGTATACCATTTTCTGGTGCTTTACACCAAGAACCAGCATCGTCAATAACGCAAACTACACGATTCTTACATACAATACCAGCATAGGGACTTATGGTTCAGGAAGTGTGAAGGGGGCGAGTAAGAGTGGTTATTATTGGCTGGACGCCACGAGTTTGAGCGATGTTTCATCCCAGATGAAACAGGCGCCAGCCTGGAATGTGAACACCACTTATTATGCAGGTGCGACGGTTTCGGAGAACGCAGTGGTTTATCAGGCGGTGGAAAAGACAACGACCAAACCGGGGACGGCAGAAGGGAAGACAGCGTGGGTGATTATTGGCACGACGGACGGCGCTCCGGCTCCGTTTGATGCAGCGACCCAAACCTGTGGCCCGAACGTTCTTGTGACGGTAAAAGAAACCATTGATGTGGTTTATAAAAACACCAGCGGCGGGACGCTAAACACCATGCCACCCGCCAACGGATGGACGCTGTTTTAAGCTTAAAAAGAACCCTTGTCAATGGCAAGGGTTCTTTTATGAAACCGGGCGGTCCTTTAAGAAAAGTTTTCCTGCGAAGGAGCCTGGCGGGGCCGCCGGTGCGTGGTGCACCGGGGTGTTGAGAAAAAAGCTAAAAAAAAACATCCATCAGGAAGTGATTGTGCTATAATACAAAAAGACAACGGCGTCGGTTCCCAAAGGAAGTGGCGCTTTTAATTTATAAAATGGTGGTGAATCCTAATGATGCGCAGATTGTTGGCGGTATTTGAAAAGAATTGTGATCGGGTGCTTGCGTTTATGGGCAATTTTTTGCGGACGTTATAAAAAATCATTGGAGAAAAATCCCCGGAACCTTTTGGTTCCGGGGATTTTTATTGCGTTTGTCTAAGGCAAGGCCGCTTCTTACTTGTACCGTGTTGCACAGGCTTTGATATCCACAGTGGTGACATTGGCAAAACGGTTATAATCGGTGCTGTCAGCCCAACTGCCCAGAATAAACCGGGCATTCCAGTTGGAAAGAATCACATTGTTGTCAGCAGCGGTGTCGTTGTAAAAGCAGCCGGTCAGGGTTCCGTTGGCATCAAACAGACCGGCGACAGCACTGAATTGGGTCACTTCTTTATCCAACGTGTTGTCCAAAGTGTAGGCGATGCTCGGGATCATTTTGGACTCCTGATTGAGTTTGGCAGCTGTCACATTCAGTGTGTTATCCGTGTAGTCACTGGCCGCAACTTTAAAACGGAAAGTGACTTCAAAACGTGCCGGTTCCGAACCGTCGTGAATTTTGGGTGAGGTGCTGTCAGGTTTTACGGTAACTGCGGCGTACCCGGTATCCCCGGGTTTCAGGTATTGGGGAGCATAAACACTGAGAATGCTGCCCATGGAGGCATCATCCTGGTTGTACAGGGTAAAGGTAACCCGGCTGATGTCAAGGGTTTGATTGGAATTGTTTTTAAAGGCGCAAAAGAGTTCTGCCCCGTAACGGTTATCGGCGGTTAAATAGGGATGGTTTCCGCTTTGGGTCACGACAACTTTACCGTCGTTGGAAACGGACGAACTGGTTTCGCTGCTGCCGGCACAACCGTTCAGGCAGAGGGCCGCGCTCAAAACAATGAGAACAACGCCGATGCCTTTTGTCAATTTCTTTGTCATTGTATTTTCCTTCCTTTCCTTTTCGTTCATATCCGGGGACGACGGGTGGAGTGCTGACCCGGTATTAGGCTTGATAGCGGAGACAAAGCGCTGCGGAAAGATATCCTTCCGAATAACTGGTGGTGCTGATTGAGCAGTCGACAATGGCGATTTCGGGATGATCCGCAAGCCAGGCATTGCTCCGGTTTTCCAGTTTTTGGTAGACATCTTCATCAGTGCCACAGTCAGATAAAATTTTGATGTGTGTGCGCATGGAAAAGCGCCTCCTTATAAATAATCATATTATACGGCTTCAGGCTTAAAAATATAATAAGAAAGGTTGCTTTTAGAGTGGGTTACGTTATAATCTAATCAAGTTAAGGAGGAATTGGGATGCATTATCACTATAAGACACATGGAACCTGTGCCCGGCAGATTGATTTTGATATCGACGGGGACAAGGTGACCAACATCCGGTTTAAAGGCGGGTGTAATGGAAATTTGAAAGCCATTGCCACATTGGTTGACGGGTGGGATGGCCGGGAGATTGTGGAAAAGCTCGAGGGAAATACCTGCGGGCACCGGAAGACATCCTGTGCGGATCAATTGGCCCGGGCGATTATCACAGCCCGGGAATCCGGCGAATAAAAAACAGCGGTCTGAATCCGATGGAATCAATCGGAGCAGACTGCTGTTTTTTAGTTCAAGGCAAAATGGAAAGACGCATTTTAAAGACGTGTTTTTATTTTTTTTGGGGGCCCGGGGTGCCATAGATGGCGTTGATTTCCCGGGAGTATTGGCCATCACTCTGGTAGACCATCAGAGGCGTCTCGATAATGGCATGGGGCCTGCCCTTTTTCATGGCTTCGATCAGCAGCAAATTAGCGGGCTTTCCCGGGGAGGGGTAGACGGGCCTGAGGCGTTTGATCTCCAGCTGGTGTTCCCGGAGGACTGTGGCCAAATCCACAAGGCGGTCTGCACGCTGGATTAAAAAAAGTTTTCCCCGGTCCTTGAGCATGGTCTTTGCAAAGCCAGCGACGTCTGCCAGGGTGCAGGTGATCTCATGCCGGGCGATGGCCAGATTGTCCCGGGGATTAAGCTTTCCCCGGTCCGTACGCATATAGGGCGGATTGCAAACCACCACATCGTAACTGGAGGAATGGAATGCGGATCCGGGATGTCGTAAATCGCCACAGGTGACGTGAATGGTGGCATTCAGATCGTTTAAGGCGACGGAACGTTTGGCCATATCGGCCATTTCCGGTTGAATTTCCAGGGCGTCGATGTGCCTTGTCCCCGTGCGCCCGTAAAGGAGCAGGGGAATCACGCCAGTGCCCGTTCCGAGATCAATGGTCCGGGTTTTGTAATGAACAGAACCGGAAGCGTACCAGGCCAAAAGCACTGCGTCGATGCCAAAGCAGAAATGGTCTGGATTTTGAAGGATTTGAAGGCCGTTCAGCCCCAGATCTTCGAGACGTTCACCGATTTTTTGAAAGGTATTCACATTATTCTCCGATAATTGTTGAAATGAGTTGAAGTTTTGCACAAAAACGACTATTTTATCCACAATCTGTGGATAAGTTCAAAAAAGCCTTTAAAAAGGAATTCTGGTGGGCACAAAAAAACCCAACCCCGTCAAACAAAGGATAGACAGGATGTGGATGATTTTATCCACACAATGCACATATCCACAACGGTTATGCACAGATTCCGAAGAAATCCCTTAAATCAAAGAGTATCATAGCATATTTTATAAACAGGGAACAGTTAAAACGTGACAATTTTCTGAAATATCCTTTTTTATTGCGTTTCGATCTGATATAATGCTTATAAAATACGGTGAGTCTGACGTCGTGGGTGACGGATCCAGTGCGACACGGTTTCAGGTCCCGGGTAAGGAATACGAAAGCTGGTGGAATTATGGATGAAAATAAACATATAGATAATGAAATGGCGGAGATACTTAAAAAAGCAAAAGATCTGAAGTCGCTCATCGCAGAGAATGAAGATAAGCTCGACGAGAGAGAAAAAACCGTTCAGGAAACGCAGAACGATGCGTCACCGGCATTCCCGCCGGAAAAGACCAAACGGCACAGACCGCCGAAAAGAAAGAAAGCAGGCAGCCGCAACCAATTGGTGGACGATAAATTCAAACAGGCCTTTGACAAAGTCCGGGCGCCGGAAGTTACAGAAGCACCGGCACAGGAACCAGAGTTGGAAACACCTGCTGAACCGGCTCCTGACGAAACACTCCAGATGCCCCCGGAAATAACTTCGGAAACGGCTCAGCCGGTGATGCCGGAGCAGGAAGCAGAACCGGAACGGAAAGACGACGTTCAGGATGAATCCCGGATGGCATCTGAAACGCCCCGGACAACTGCGCAGCAAATAACCGAGGAACCCCATGATTTTGAGATTGGGGAGTTCGATAGCCCAACGGATGCCTATAGCGAAACGACGTTGGATTTTCCGGAACCGACAATGCCAGAAGTGCCGGAAATGCCAGAGACACTTGAACCTGAAACACCCGTTGCAAACCAGCAAGAACCGGCGGTGCAGGAAACGGTGGAAACAAAAAAAGCCTCTGAACCTCTTGCACCTCAGATGGACGAATTAGCGGCAGCTCAGGAAACCGTGAAAGAACCGGAGGCTGTACCGATGGACGCGTCCCATCAAATCACGCCGGAACCCGAACCAGGGGTTACAGCCGATGAAGACCGGCAGGACGAAGCACTGGAACAGCGTTTGAACGAAGAAGGCGGAGTGGTTCTCAACCATTCAGCGATGGATGCGTTTTTTGAAATTTCCGATAAAGAAGAGGATGTTCCGTCTATTTTAGAATCAGCGGATCCTTTAGTGCAACCGGAACCGGAACAGGAAACAGAACCAAGTTTGCCCGATACAGAGAATGAACCGGTCGTTCAGGAACAGCCGGAAGTGGAAGTCAATAAACATCTGGAAACCCTGTTTGCGGAAGATCAGACGTCCCAGGATCAGAATGGGGACGCCTTGTTTGAACGCTCTGAAAA
>JAQWCN010000065.1 GCA_028705955.1 Eubacteriaceae bacterium | reverse complement strand
CGCTTGTGGTCTGGCGGACGATATGCTCACAACGACAACTTTGGCCTGCACTTGTCCCAAAATAATCGCTCCGGCAATGAATACCGCTATGTTTGAAAATCCTGTTGTGCAACGTAATATTGAAACATTGCGTCAGGATGGTTGGGTTGTCATTGAACCTGCTTCCGGCGTGCTGGCCTGTAAAGACACGGGTAAAGGCAAATTACCTGACCCCTCTGTTTTAATGGATTATGTATTAAAAGAAATTGCCTGTAAAAAAGATTTAAACGGGAAAAAATATCTGGTCACTGCCGGCCCTACCTATGAAGCATTGGATCCTGTCCGGTTCCTTTCGAATCATTCCAGCGGACGCATGGGGTATGCCATTGCCCGCATGGCCATGCTCAGAGGTGCCGATGTCACACTGATATCCGGGCCAACTTCCCTCACGCCCATCCCATTTATTACAACGTTATCTGTTACCTCAGCTGCAGACATGGCAGAAGCCGTCCTTTCCCTGGCACCCCAGCAAGATGTCATTATCAAAGCCGCTGCCGTCGCAGATTTTACGCCACTGCAGACTGCTGATGAAAAAATCAAAAAGCACGACGGCGCTCTTAATCTTGCTTTGAAGAAAACTCAGGATATTCTAAGAACGCTGGGCACTCAAAAACGCCCCGGACAGTTTATCTGCGGATTTTCCATGGAAACACAAAATCTTGAAGAAAATAGTCGGAAAAAATTATTCGATAAAAAAATAGATATGATCGTTGCCAACAATCTGCGGGAAGAAGGTGCCGGCTTTCAAGGCAACACAAACCGGGTTACCTTAATTACCGCTGACCAAGTGACCCCTTTACCCTTATTATCCAAAAATGATGTGGCTTTAAAAATTCTCGATGCTATTAAAGCGTCACAATCACTATAATAATGTAATCTGTCCATACGCCACCTTAATGCAGTCTTTTAATTCCATCATCATCAGCGCTGCATTCAGTGTGGCCATTGGCTGCCCACTAATCTGTACCAGATCATCAATGGTGAGATGGCCTTTTTTCATCCACTGATACAGCTCATTTTCTTCTGCCGTCAAATCGAACTCTTTTTGATGAGGAACCTGTACCGGTTTCTCTTGTTGCGTATAGGTGACAAAATCTTCCAAAATATCTTCTGGTTTTGTTACTAATTTAGCCCCATCCTGAAGAAGCGCGTTACTGCCGACACTCTGATCTAAATGAATATCCTGGGGAATGGCATAAACATTTTTGCCTTGTTCCATGGCATGTTTAGCTGTAATCAAGGCTCCGCTTTTCCCTGCTGCTTCAACGACCAGAAGACCATCCGATAAACCGCTGATAATCCGATTCCGAAGGGGAAAATGATAAGCCAGTGGTTTCTCATCCATAAAGAATTCCGAGAGCAGAAGCCCTTTGTCTTCAATCTCGTGATAAAGATTGGCATTTTTTCTGGGATAACACCGGTTCACTCCCGTACCAAGAACCGCAATCGTCGATCCAACTCCTGCGAGCGCTCCCCGATGACTTTGAGCATCAATGCCTTCTGCCATTCCTGAAACAACTGTCATCCCCATATTTGATAAAGCCTCCCCAAATTTTTTTGCCATCTGCAAACTCCCCGGGGAAGCTTTCCGGGAACCAACCATTCCAATTAAAAGATCTCTTTTAAGCAAAGACAGGTCTCCTTTGGCAAACAAAGTGACCGGTGGATCGTAAATATCAACCAATTTTTGAGGATAAAGCGCATCATGAAGATGAATACAAGTGATGTTTTCTTTTTCCATAAAACGTTTTGCCTTTTGTGCCACCGATAAATCCTGCTGTTTAATCAACTTATCAATCGCCTGGTCTTTGAGGATTCGGCTTTGGACCAACGCCTTTTTCGTTGCTGTGTATACCTCTTCCGCTCCACCAAAAGCATCAACCAGCAAATGTTTCCGGTTATTTTGGATTCCCCTGACTGAAGCCAGCCAAATCCAATAAATGTTATTCTCCATTTCTTTATCCCCTTTTATTAATATCCTTTTTCGTCACTTCATTTCGGTCTTAAGTGGGTCAAAATATTTCTATTGACATTTAATCCTTTCCCGTGTGATTATCCTTCTCTGCCAATTCCCCTCATCATGTAAAGGCCTTTTTCCTGGAAAAACACAATGAATTTGACGTATTATTTAAATACAATCCCTGAAACGATGGATTTTTTTAGGAATTCTTATCTGCAAGCACATTGTTCTCCTGTTATTTAACCGTTCGATACGAAACCGCTTCGCAAAGATGGGGCAGCAAGATGGTTTCCGAACCATCAAGATCTGCTATCGTACGTGCCAACTTAAGAATCCGGTGATAACCCCGGGCACTGAGTTTTAATTTATCAAAAGTCATTTCCATAAACGCTTGACCCGAAGCATCCAATTGGCAAAACTGATCAATATGCCTTGGTTCCAATTGGGCATTAAAATAAAGACCGGGTTCATTTTGAAAACGCTCGTTTTGAATTTCCCGGGCACAATTGACCCGTTTTTGAATAACGGCTGAAGATTCTGCGGGTTTCCGGTCCTCTAACTCTTCAATTTTGGTAGCCGGAACTTCAATCCGAATATCGATACGATCCAATAATGGTCCGGATATTTTAGAAGCATAGCGTCGAATCTCATTGGGTGTACACCGACACTCATGATCAGGATCGCCATGATAACCACAGGGACATGGATTCATGCTCGCAATCAACATAAATGACGCCGGATAGGTCAAGGTCGCGTTAATTCGTGAAATAGTAACCTGATGATCCTCGATCGGTTGCCGCAATACTTCAATAGCACTTTTACTAAATTCAGGAAGTTCATCAAGGAATAAAACACCCAGGTGCGCCAATGATACTTCCCCGGGTTTGGGTATCCGCCCTCCGCCGATTAATGAAACATTGGAAATGGTGTGATGCGGTGAACGAAAGGGACGATGTGTCATAATATTGTTTTTTAACAATCCAGAAATCGAATAGATTTTAGTTATCTCCAATGCCTCTTCCATGGTCAAATCTGGTAGAATCGATGGGAATGCCTTAGCCATCATACTTTTTCCACTTCCCGGAGGTCCGGACATCAGTACATTATGAGCCCCTGCAGCTGCGATCTCCAACGCCCGCTTGGCATTATCCTGTCCTTTGATCTCTGAAAAATTGACCCCGATATGACAACCTTCGTTTTGTGGCCGGCCCTGTGCTGTAATGACAGCCGGCACGATCCGGGTCTCATCTTCAAAAAACGCTGCGGCCTGGGAAATATTTTCAACAGGAAGAACAACCATGTTCTCTACAACAGCGGCTTCATTTTGGTTGGATGCCGGAACCATCACTTTTTTATACCCATGATCCCGGGCGGCCAGAACCATTGGTAAAATCCCATTAACCGCATTCACATCCCCGTTGAGGGATAGCTCCCCAATAATCACAATATCAGAAAGATCAGCCCTGATTTGTTCCGTTGCCGAAAGTAAACCGATTGCAATGGGTAAATCATAAGATGGCCCTTCCTTTCTCAAATCTGCGGGAGCCAAATTGACGGTAATGCGCTTCATCGGATACTGGAAGCCGCTATTTTTTAGCGCAGAATAAACCCTTTCTTTTGATTCTTTAACGCCCGTATCCGGTAACCCTACCACGGCATAACCGGGCAAACCATTATTGACATCGATTTCTACGGTAATAATAATCCCTTCAACACCGAGTAAACCACTACTACTTATTTGTGACAGCATCAGTCATTGTCCTTTTGTCTGCACCAGCATTGTAAGCAAACTCTGGAAGGATCCAATCCAATCGCCTCCACCAAATCGTCAAGCTTCAGATAGGCCAGAGAAGTAAAATTAGACCGTTCACATATTCTGCGTACCATTTCCCGGTGTGCTTCAGAACGGTCATCCACATAATCGTCCAATCTTTCTCTATCGTGTTCTCCTTCAATTTCTTTAATAATTCGGCGGGAAATCAAATCATATTCTGATGTCGAACGGGAAAAATTGAGGTAGGGGCATCCAAACATGATGGGTGGGCAAGCCGCACGAATATGGACTTCCCTGGCGCCATCTTTCACCAGAAAGTCGGCCATTTTCTTTGTCTGAGTTCCCCGAACAATGGAATCATCAACCAATAGTAATTTTTTCCCTTTGATGATATCCGGGATACTGACCAGTTTCATCTGGGCAATTTTTTGACGAACATTCTGCCTTGAAGGCATAAAACTCCGGGGCCAGGTGGGCGTATATTTGACCAGAGGACGGGTATACGGCAATCCTGATGCATGGGAATATCCCAACGCATGCGCAATTCCAGAATCCGGCACACCACTTACACAATCCGCTTCAATCGTTTTATCGCGCTTCGCCAGGGCTTCACCGCAACGGTATCGCACCGCTTCAACATTTTTCCCCTCATAACTGGCCGTTGGGTAACCGTAGTACGTCCACAAAAAAGCACAAATTTTCATTTGTGATCCCGCCGGTTCCTGCGTTTCAAAACCTTCTGGCGTAACGAAAACAATCTCTTGAGGCCCCAGTTCATAAATATCGTTATAACCCAGGTTCTGATAGGCAAAATTTTCCATTGAAACAGCATAACCATCCTCCCCCTGGCCAATGACAAGTGGGGTTCTTCCCATTTTATCCCTTGCGGCATAAATCCCCTGGGTGGTCATAATGAGCATGGTCATTGATCCTTCAATCAATTGTTGGGCTGTTTTAATTCCCTCCAATAACGTCTCCTGAGCTGCAATCACGGATGCCACCAACTCCGTGGAATTGACATCCCCCGTACTCATCTCCATAAAATGGCTACGCCGGTTTTTTAAATTTTTATAGAGTATTTCTTCTGCATTATTGACCCGTCCAACCGTTGCCAAAACAAAATTTCCAAAATGAGCCCGTACAATTAGAGGCTGTGGTTCACTGTCACTGATTGATCCAATCCCTAAATTTCCTTCCATATCCCGAACATCTTCTTCAAACTTTGTCCGGAAGGGCGCATTTTCGATATTATGTATTGCTTTATCAAAATGACCATTTTGGCAAACTGCCATCCCCCCACGATGCGTTCCCAAATGTGAATGATAATCAATGCCAAAAAACAAATCGTTCACGCAATCTTTTTTTGACGCCACTCCAAATAATCCGCCCATAATTATGCCTCCTCCTGCTTTTCCTCAAATTATAAAACTGATTTTATTATACACTATTTTCAGTTGCCATTGAAGGGAATAAATTGGTCAGTCTCGATTTAAACGCAATAAAAAAACCAGCCTGAAAGGCTGGTTTAAAGTTACTTCTTATTCTTCTGTTTTGTCCGAATCATCTTCTGATTCTTCATCAAAAGACAACCCTTTTAATAAGCTGCCGAAAGCATCTCCCAAAGTCACATTAGCAGATTCTTCATATACAGTTGTATTTTTATTTTGCTGTTGACGTCTGCGTTGTGAACCGCCACGGTTTCCACCAGAACGGTCTCCACCACCGTAATTATTTTCTTTTTTACGACGTCTCTGTGGTCTTTCCGGAGCTTCAAGTGTTGCTTTAATGCTCAGGCTGATCTTTTCTTTTTCACGGTTAATGCCAATGATTTTGACTTTAACCACATCGCCTGGTTTCAAAACAGCCGCTACGGATTCAACCCGTTCATAACTGATTTCTGAAACATGAATCAGTCCTTCTACGCCAGGAAGAATTTCTGCAAACGCACCGAAATCCAAAACATTGGTGATTTTGACTTCAATAATATCATTTTCTTTATATTTTTCAATAAAGGTATCCCAAGGTTTCGGCAATAAGGCTTTGACACTGAGTTTTATTTTCTTTTCTTCTTCATTCTTGGAAATGACCTTAGCTTCAATTTCCTGGCCTTTTTCCACCAAATCTTTTGGTTCATTCGCCCGGGCCCAGGTCAAATCTGAACGATGGACAAAACCATCAATGCCATTCAGATCTACAAAGATCCCAAAATTGGTAATGGTCTTAACGGTTCCTTTAACATTTTCATCCATTTCCAATTCGCTAAAACGCTGTTCTTTTCTTTCCCGCTGTTGTTTTTGGCGTTCTTTAATTTCTTTTTCAAGAATAACCCGCTGTGAGAAGATTGCCCGGCGGCGTTTTGCATTATAGTCAATGATTTTTCCCTTAACTTCTTTACCAATCAGGGAATTCAAATCTTTAACATAACGGACATGATATTGAGAAGCTGGCATGAAAATATCTGTAAATCCAATATCAACAATCAAACCACTGCCGGATACACTTTTCACTTTTCCTTCCAGAACTTCCTGGTTTTCATAAGCTTCAGCTAAACGACGCTGGGTTTTCTGATTATCATATTTAATCTTCGATAATTTAACACGGCCACTGCCATCATTTAAATCGGTGACAACCGCGTTGATCTTATCCCCTTCTTGAACGGCTTCAGTCAAGTCGACATCGTTCTTCCAGGTATAATCATTCTTTTTGATCACTGCATCCGCTTTATATCCAATGGACAATGTAATTTCTTCAGCATCAACCATCAGCACCGTACCTTCCACGGTTGAACCCTTATGAATGGATTTCATGGTATCATCCAGTGCAGCAGCGAAGTCAAAATCTTCGTCTGGCACATCTGCTGTTGAAACTCCCTGAACCTGTTCATTTTCCATCTTGTTTTCTTCCATACTTTCCGTTACCTCCTTAACGATCCAATCCGGTGTGGATGCTCCTGCAGTGATTCCGATGATGTTATATTTCTTAATCTCATTAGGATCCAATTCTCCGGCTGTCTCTATGTGACAAGTATTTTTGCAGTATTGACGACACACCTCGTATAATTTTTGAGTATTTGAGCTGTGATAACCGCCCACCACAATCATATATTCCACACGTTTTGCTGTATCAATGGCTGCCGCTTGCCTTTCAGCAGTCGCACTGCAAATCGTGTTAAATATCACGCATTGATTGGCTCTCTTCTTGAGCGCCTTTGTGATTTCTTCGTATTTTGATTTAATAATCGTGGTCTGAGCCACAACACACATCTGCTCAAAATACGGTAATTGTTCGGCCTGTTCCGGGTTGTCAATAACAATGGCTTGATGTTTGCACCACCCCATTGCTCCCGTCACTTCCGGATGTTTTGCATTGCCAACAATTACAATTTGATAGCCTTCAAGGGCATAATCATGAACTTTTTTTTGCATAGCCCGTACAAAAGGGCACGTGGCATTGACAATCGTAAGTCCCTTAGCCTCCGCCTGATCCAGTATGTCTTTTCCCTCACCATGCGAACGAATAATAACTGTTCCCGACGAAATTTCATCAATTGTATCGACCTTCTTAACGCCACATGTTTCCAGCCTCGCCATTTCCTGACGATTGTGCGACAAATCTCCCAAACAATAAATCGGTTCGTTATCCTTTTGTTTGAGGGTATCTGCCACCAGTTTCATGGCATTTTGAATCCCGAAACAATATCCCGCCTTATCAGCGATTATAATTCTCATACACTATCTCCACTATTTTATTGTAAATTCACATCAATGTCCATATTTTTTTTCAGAAAAATGAAATTTTTTATTTTTTTCAGTTTATTTGCCGAATATCTTTACCCGTCAAATAAATTTGATCCATAATATTCCCGCTAATTTCATCCATCTGATCCTGCTTTATCTTTTTCCCATAATACTGCGACAATTCAATGGGTTTTCCAAAGGAAATATAGACTTTTCCCCGAAATTTATAATTGCCTCTGATATGAACCGGAACAATGGGCGAATGGGTCTTAAGCGCAAAGACGACAAAACCATCCATAGGCTTTTTACGCTCGCCTTCTTTAACCCGGGTGCCCTCCGGAAAAATCCCCAGCACTTTATTACTTTTAAGAACTCCTAAAGATTCTTTAAGGGTATCGATAGACACCTTATCTCTGTCAACTGGGATAATATTTACTTTTTTCAGGACCCATGAAATAAACCGATTCGTAAAAATCTCAGCCTTCGCCATAAAATGGATGGGCTGTCTGACCTGGGTACAAACAACAATAGGATCATAATTGTTCATATGATTGGGACAGATGATGAATCCGCCCTCCCTTGGTATATTTTCTTTCCCGTCCACTTTAAAATTGAACCACACCACATTAACAATATGAAAAATGAATTTACCAATTGAATATAACATTTTATCCCCTATCCAATGATTGACAAAATACGGTCGCACACCCCCTGG
>JAQWCN010000064.1 GCA_028705955.1 Eubacteriaceae bacterium | reverse complement strand
CTGGCCCGATGTGGACGACCATCGGAGGACTCTCGCCCATGGGCCGCACCACTGTTATCTCAGCATTGGTACGCATGGTCAATCCCTCCAAATAGCAGGCCAGTGTTGGCCAGATATTGATAGGCAGCCTTGTAGCTGTCCGTCTCCTCTGTCCGGTCTGCCGCCCCGGCGTAGGTCACCGATACCTTCCCGGCGCTCTCCGACTGCACGCCGCGCTTTCCGGTGGCGTAATCCTGTTTCACATCCACTACTGCGCACATGGCATATTTGACATCCACTGGGATTTCCTGGTCTTTGTCAATCTGTCCAAAGGTGATGGCATCCAAAAAGGCCGACGCAGATAGCGCCAGCCTCTTGAATGTGGTTTCATCAGCAATAGTCCCAAGGTAATCCTGGGTGTAAAAATCATAATCCGCATAAATCATGGCGGCTCCTAGCTATCCTCTTCCATTAATCCGGCTGCCTTGAGTGCGGCCAGGGCTGCATTGACGCTACCCGCCACATCGGCTGCCGTTGCACTGGACGCATCGGTGATAGCCGGCACATTGGCGGCTTTCCCCGGGTAGTTATCTGCGATTTGGTCAATCACCTCAGACGCCACATTTCCAGTGATATCCGCAGCCGTTCCGTTACCTTTGACGGTAGCTGCCAGCTCCTTTAGGCTATTTACCATTTTTCCCATTTTTGACTCCTTAGTTAGCAACCAGCGTCACGCTCTGGGTGGCGGCTGCAGATGCCACTGTGATAGTTCCAGATACTGCTTTGTACCCGTCTTTTTTGACCTTGTAGGCATAAGACCCAGCACGCAGATTAAACACAGCCTGCCCGGATGCGTTGGTCTTGAGTCTAGCCCCGTTGACATCAACGATAGCCCCAGCAATATTTCCGGACGAATCAGCCACCGTAAAAGTAGCGGTCTGCGTGGTCACTGCGGTTGCCGGCTCCAGGTATGCAAACGGACACGTTACCCGGTCTTCGTCCAGCCTAGTTGCCGGGTTCGGCAGCGCCCACCCCATGCGGAACACAACACGCAGCGCAATCATATCCTGCTGGGCCAGGGAATATACAACCGTTTTGGATACCGGGTCAATGATGGTCGCCTGGTCCAAAATCTTGACGGTAACGTCCTGCCGAATCGCATAAACCGCCTGGGAGAAATCCCCCACAACCATCTGTGCGATGGACTTGTCGAAGAATCCATTTCTTGGGAAGTACATTGGCGACCCATCAAGGGCGTACCGTGCGCCTTCCTGCATATTTTGAGTAAATAGTGGTGCCCCGTTGTCATCCCGGAGGCTTCTCAGTTTTGCCCGCATATTCAGCGCAGACACACACCCATTTGCCATGTATCCGCCATTTTCCACTTTATCAAACACGCCGCCGACGCCCAGCAGCTTCTCATAAAGGTCCGTTCCGTCGGCTACGTTATTCCCTGCCTGCCTTGCGGTCGTGATGATATCGCTCCGCCATTCCGCTGGTTTATTCGCCCCGAAGAAAACAGCAGCGTCCACCTTTTGTCCAATGGACTCCATTACCCTGGGCTGCACCTCTCCTAAAATATCAAAGGATGCATCATCCAGCACCGCCTCTGGGATTGGCACAATCACGGCCAGCTCCCCGGCGGAAATGTGGACATTGTCCCAGGCTTGTTCGCTGGTCTGCTTGACGCCCGTGTCCCCATTCACCCAGTACGCCATGGGCAGCACATCCAGCACCTTAATCCTGGTCTGGTTGCTGGTCATGTTCGGCATCCGCCGTGCCAGCTGCAAAAACACCGACTCCTTCGGTGCGTCCTGGAAAATATTACTTACTACCTGCTCTTCGATAAGGGCCTCTGCCCGCTCTCTGTTGATAATTGCCATTTTCTATACTCCTTTTTTAATTATTTCCACCACGGCCAAAGACGCTCCGCAACGCTGCGTTGGCCTGTTCCTTCTTTTCCCCGCCCAGGGGATTCGGTTCCTTCGAACTCGGCATCACAAACTTTGGCGGCTTTTCTTCGCTCTCGAAGAGATAATCATTCTCTTTCTTGATGGATTCCAGCTGCTCGCTCAGTCCTACTATGCTATCGCCATTCTGTTTCAGCCCCTTCATGTCCAATAGTGCCATCACTGCTTTGTTGTTCTTGGCCTTATTTTCCTTCAGCGCCGCCTCGATGGCGTACCCAAATTTTAGCTTTTCAATTTCTTCCTGGGCACTGGCCTTTTCTTTTTTCATGGTCTCTTTCCATGCCGGATCATATCCCTCTAGTTTCGTGTTTGCTGTTTGGAGCTGGGTTTCCAGTCCATCCGCCCGCACCTTCTCGGTGTTAGCTTTTGCCTGTTCCGCCTGGACGCTCTTTCCGTGTTCTGCCATAATGGCTTCCACATTCGCCTCGGGCACGCCCTGGGCGATTAAAAAATCTTTATTCATGGCCATGGTTGTTTTCCTTTCATGTGCAATCAGCCCCCAGACTTTTTTAAAGAGGGATGACATCCTCTAGGGCTCCCAGGCTTTTTAACGACCGCCCGGGTGCGTCGCGATAAAACAAAAAGACCTTTTAACGCCTTGCCCAGGGCGATAAAAAACCACCTTCCTGTTGGTTGGTGGTTTTAATCAATATGGTTTGTGCAGTTCATGCAAATTTCGCGCCAGTTTTCTTTTGCTCTGTATTTCTCGTTTAACACCCGTTCCTTTATTTCTCCCTCTGCAACGATGCAAACCTCAAAGCAATCATCGTCGCTAATTAGCTCCCCAATCAGCGGGCACATTACGTTAACCTGTTCCACTTTCTTAGCACCTCCATCACGCTTTCTGTTTTTTTGTCAAAATCAGTCTCGGAGAACGCTGTCCGGATGAGCTTTTTATCTATCCGGACGTATGTTGCTCCATTCTTTGAGTAATAATTCAGCGATTTCCCATCATACCTCGTCACCATCATTACTGCGTTTTCGACGTATGACTCCGCCTCTTCCCTTGATATGTTGCGTTTATTGTCTTTGTTGATGTGCTGGTCATCAAATTCAAATTCATCAAGATTTATTTTCTTAGGCTTTAATGTAAATTCTTGGCCTTTAATCCCTGTTTCTTTTATCTCTTTGATTATAGCACGTTCTTCCGCAGCTTTCCTGAGTTTTTCTTCATATTTTTTCGCCGCCTGCACGGATTTCTGGCTGATTGAGCGGCCATACCCCAGCACCTGGGCCCGCTCATTCTTGAGCCGCAGATCCGCTCGCTCGCTAAATCGCTTGTACTCTTTGCGGATGTCCTTGAGCTCCTTGCTCGCCGCCTCGAAGGCGTCAGTGTCTCCGGCGGCATCGTAGCCGACCAGCTCCCGCTTTTTTGATCGTATGCTGCGCTCCATGGCGCGCTGGTATTGCGTCGCTCCATATGCGTCGTAGGTATGGCCCCGATACTCAAAGGGTGGCGGGTCCACATTGTCTAACATCTCATCGGTCCACGTCCGCGGCATCCCCTCGGCAAATCCATGCCAGCTGTGACGACAATTGGCACCCAGTAGTCCCCAAACCTTACCCATCCCAGTGGCCATGGCCAGATTTTTATATTTTTTGCTGCTGCCTCTGATCTGAAACACCTTCCCCTGCCACTCCGCGTGGCTCGGGCGTGCGCCCTGGTGGGCGGTCACCTCTGCCAGTGGCAGCCCCAGGTCATCGGCTATCTGTGCATTTTGTATGGCGGCCATCTGGTTGATGCCGGTCAGCACCGCCCGGCGGACGGCCACGTCCAGCCGACTGTTATATCCGCTGCCATAGTTGATGGACAGCCCGCTTACTGACAGCTCCTTGATGGCATCTCGGATGGCCTGTGTCGGACTCTGCACGCCGGCCCGCACTTTGAGCATGGCCGTGTCCACCGAATGCTGGTAGTATGCCTGCAGGCCCATAAACATTCGGCCTCCCACGGTATCCCGCACGATGCCAATGGCCGTGGACCTTGACATGTTGCGCAGCGTCCCCCGGGTCTGTATGATGACCTCCTCTACGATTTGCTGCAGGAACGGTAGCCGCTCAATCTTGATAGCAGACAGCCCGGCCCCTGTCAGCCGTTCATTTTCGCTCAGGATGTTTAGTGCCCCTGCTTTGTTAAACACTGCTGCCAGCTCATCCTCGGCCAATCCCATGGCCCTGGATATGGCCAGCACCACGTCATCCAGCGACACCCCTGCGGCCACACCAAAATTAGACTGGAGCTCTGCCGTACCCGTCCACTGGCCCTCCGCCGCGATCAGCCGCCGCACAAGGTCCCGGACCACGAAGTCTTCCAGGTCCTCAAATATCGGGGATAGCCCCTCGGCCGCAGCCTCCATCTGTCCTGGTGTCAGCATGGCCTATGCCTCTTTGGTATCGGCTGCGCCTGCTCCGGCCCAATTGGCCATCACCTGGTCAATGGCCGACGTGCCGCCCGTCTCTGCGTTTTTCGGCATCATCTCCACGGCCTGCTCGTCCGTCACGCCATATCGCCACTTGAGATATTCCACCGGACTCAATATCCCGGCGTTGACCTCTTGCATCCGTATGGCCTGCTCACGCTCCGTGTCCACGACGATGGAGTCGTCAAAATTAAAACTGACCTCATAATTTCCGGCCGGTGATAGATTGTAGAGCCTGGCATATTCGGCCATGGCGTCCACCGTGTCCACCAGGGCGGCCTCTAACGCCTTTTGCAGCTCCGACACCGTGGAGTAGCTCCTTTGCTTGCTTGAGCGGATTTCAGTGGCTGTCTTGTCCACTTGCTGCATATCGGACAGCGTACCATAGGCAAGCCCACACTCAAACTCGATGCGCTGGAGGTATCGGTTGAGGCCATTGAATAGCGATGAGTCCCGGATGTCCGGCGCCCATTCTTCGAAGAACGGCTTCTCGCTTACCCCAGCCGCTATGTCCATTTTTCGATAGAGTCGTCCGTTCCCCGATGGCAGCTCGATGTTTCCGTCTCGGTTGACGCCCAGCATCATCTGATTGACAAAAAGCGCTGGTTCTGTTAATCGGTACTCCCGGATAATCCTGGAGTATTGCTCATCTGCTTCCCGGATTAGCATCTCTGCCCCAGAAAACACCGACGGTCCCATGATGCTGCGGTTGTCTACCCTGTTGGCCGACGGCACCCGGAAGAACCCAAATAGTGGCTTTTCTACCCCAGTCAGTATGATCCGCTCCACTAGCGATGCCCACTCCTCTACGCTATCCACCGGGATCTCATGCCCCAGGGCACCCTCCGTTGAGCTCACAAAGGCTTTGTTGATGACCTGGTACCCAGCTCCGGTCACCTCATGCCACTCCATCTTTGTAAATATTTTCCCGGACCTCCTGATCTGGTCTGCAAAGATAACCCCGGTCATCCGCCCAGAGCTATCGAAGGAAGTCGGATAAAACCCATCGGCCTGTACAAAATCAATGGCAATCCCGTCCCCTGTTGGGTACGGCTTGAAAATCAGCCCGCCCTTGGCGCACCCATACTCCACATAAGCCCGGATATGGCCTAGCATCTCCTGGTAAGGCGTGCTCATAAAATCAGCCAATCCACTCCCTGTGATTTCTGACACCATTTCCAATGTGGTTAACCGGCTGAGCTCCGATGCGATGGACCCAGGGAGGCCCATGGTGTAAATCTCTTTCTTGGCACTCATCCACGGCGGTTCGTTATTATACATATCCGTCCACACGCCGATGGCGTTTTCCATCTCCGATGATAGCAGGATGGTTTTCTTCTCATCCTTTTTCCCGTTTTCGGCGACCATTTTATCCAATACCTGCTGCAGCCATTGGATTAGCTTGTTATTTGCCCGCATCCAGGCACCTCCTTGTATCCATTATTCCAAACGTAAAAACCGGCTAATGTACCGTTCAAAGGTATATTCAAAGGCATCCAGCGTATCGATATCGCTGGTGCCATCATCAAGCCGCACATTCTTTGTTTCCTCTTTCGGGTCCCACACTGCAGATGCCATGGCATCTGCAAAAGAATCACATCCGTACAGATACCACAACCGACGCTGGGCAATCAGCCTGGCCGTGAAGTTGATGCGCTCGTTCACCGCCTCCTTTAGGGCGTTGTCAATACGCATCCATCCAAGCCCCGCCTTTCCCGCAGCCTTTCGCAGTCCTCTAATCAACACCTGCTCAGCACTATCAGCATATACCGCCGTGATACTCCCCGCAATGGTAATCACCTGCTGGCAAAAATCCACAAATATCCTACCCAGCATATCTGGATCGCTTCCTTCCGCATCGTGCCACTCACTGGCCAGCACGACGATTTCTTCGTATCCTCTAGTAATTCCAGTCGCCACAAAGGCATGGCCCGAACCATTCCCGCCGAAGTCCACCCCAACGATGATTTCCTGCAGATCCTTTGGCTTCTCCACCATCTCATACTCACCCTGGTGGTCTGCAAATGTCCGGTATATCAATCCCTCGGCTACGCACCGCTGCCCTAAAATATCCCGCTTATACCAGATGCTCGCCTTGTCATACTTGCTAATAATTTCCGCCCGGCGTTCTTCCGATATGGTGATGTTGTCGTGAATGGTGAAATGTTGGTAATTATACCCGCCCAACAGCTCCCCCCGGGCATGCTTTTCCCTGTCGCTGTCAATATGCTTTTTGTAGATTGGTGCCTTGGGGTGGTCCGGGTTCAAGTCCCAGAAGAACTTCCGCAGCACAGCCGCCGCCGTCCGGTTGAATGCCTCTTCGATGAACGAGTTATGGTGTAGGTTGATTTCCGTTGCTATCCACATCCCATAAGAGTTCCCACGGATGCGCTTAAAGCTGTCCGCCTTGGCGCCACCGGCAAAAATCACAATGCGGGTTCTCCCCTGGGTGTCTGGTCCCTTGATGATTAGTGCCTCGTTGTCCTTGTATTTTCCCCACCGGCACTGCCCCCGGAAAATCCACTCCAGGCCAAATCCGTTGGCATCTCCTATGTTGAGTTTGGCATTAGCACAAGTAGATCCACTGGCCAGGTGTATTTTGTCCTTTGTCTGTTTGAGCTCATGGGCAAAGGCGTAGACATTGTCCACGGTTTTTCCTGCACGCACAGCGCCCTCGGCCGTATTGTAGGTATTCTCATGGCACGCCCGGATATAGTCTATATGCTTCTGACCAAATCGGTATTTGATTGTTTTCCGTCGTTTGACTGTATCTCTAGTCTCCATATATTGCATCGTCGGTTTCAGACAAATCCTCTACCTCCATCCCTTCCCCGGTCATCCTGGCCACCTCGGCCTTGACCTTTGTTTCCTGGGCTTTCATCGCCTCAATCCTGGTCAATCGCTCTTCGGTGGCTAGCTCTCTATTGGCATTAATCATCTCATCATACTGCTTAATCATCCCTTTCAGCGCTACCATGGACCGGCTTTGGGCCTGGAGCATCTTGGCCTGGCGGTCCCATGCTTGCTGCACGTCCCACCGCACGCCCTCTACGGCGCCTTTCTTTGCCTCAATCATCTCCTTGGCCATGTCGTTCTTGTCCTGGACGTACATGATGCGCTGTGCCCGGATAATCCCGGCATATTGGAGCTGGATGTTTTGCCATAGGATGTCGATAGGCTCCAGCTCTTCCATTGCTCCCATGATTTCCATGGTCTCTTCTGGTAACCATTTCGTAAAAAAACCATGTTTCTCTGCATTTCGATTTTTGATGTTCTTCGATTTTCCTTTGGCGTTTTTTGCGTTTTGGTTTCCACTTTGCCCGCCTCTTTTTTTCTCTGCAACGTTGCACTTTTTCTCCGCAACGTTGCATTCTTTTTTTTGCAACGTTGCAGGGTCCCATTTATATCGATTTTTCCAGGACCGTACCGTCCCCGGGGACACGCCCAGGACCTCCGCAATCTCTTTTAGTGGAGTGCCTTTCCGGTACATCGCCCTGGCCCTCTCCACTAATTCATTCGGTGCCCTTGCCATTGTCCTCTCCCCCGGTCATTTTTTTCGATTCGTTTTGTTTTGTTAATTCACTTTTTTTGCCGTCTCTCCGGTTAGCTCTTCCCATCTCTCAATGATGACGTCACAATACTTCGGGTCCAGCTCCATGGCATAGCAGGTCCGGCCCAATCCCTCGCAAGCAACCAGGGTTGTCCCCGATCCGGCGAAGGGGTCGAAAAAGGTGCCGCAGAAGTCCGTGACGCCGATTATTTTGGTCAGCAACTCCACGGGCTTTTCCGTCGGGTGGTTGATGTTGCCTGTGCGCCCACATTGGATGACGTTGCCCTTGGCTTTGTGCTTGTCAAAGGGCATCTTGATTTTGCTGGCCATCATGCAGATCTCGTGCTGAGTCCTCCAGACGTTCCCCATTCCCGGGGATCCTTTGTCCCAGACAATCATGTTCCGCACGCCGAACCCGGAGGACTCCACAGCGTCAAATAAATTGGTCCACATCCGCCAATCGGTGAAAATATAGGCCATTCCGGCATTGGTGGTACCCAGCATATTTTTAATGAGTGCCATGTATCCCCTGGTTGAGAG
>JAQWCN010000063.1 GCA_028705955.1 Eubacteriaceae bacterium | reverse complement strand
TCCTCGAGTTATTGTTTTGTCACTTTGATTCTAAAGGAAAACGGACTTCATGTCTTTATTTTTTTTGAAAAAATGGTGCTGACGATGAAATGTCAATTCCATCACCAACACCAAAAATTATACAACCTTTTTTTATGAATGTTTTGTCATCACCATTACAACACAAACAGCCAAAATACATTATCCCGAGGAGCGCACTCGATGCAACAAGGGCCTTGAACATACCGTTTTTCTGATTCTTCCAGCAAACCATCATCGCGATTAAAAGGATTCCCCGGGTGATCAATTCTTCAAATATGCTTCCTGACAATCCCGACGCCAAATAGAACATCCATTGTGCAGAATAACTATGCATTTCGGCCATGATTGCAACAAAGATCAACACTGTGATAAGCAAAAATGGCAGCGCCAGTAAAATGCCTTTTTTGATATTCTTTTTATCAAAAAAGGAATCACTGACCCTTTTGTGAACAGATCTGCCTTGTATTCCCCATCGACATCGCCGCCACTTTTGACCGTTCCGGCAACCGTCAGGGCAATTTGATCCGCAATCGCTGTGTCGTTTTCCCGGGGCACCGGTGTCACTGCGGTAACGCTGTACTGCCGGCCGCCTGCTCCGCGGCAAACAACAAGGTCGGTGTTGCTGTTGTCAATAACATGACAGCCACCAGTAACACGGCAATTTTCTGATATAAAGTTTTCATTTTGATTCTCCCTTCATTTCTCATCTGTTGACCGGCCTTTTCCCGCTGTCTAATGATCGATTCATCCTTCTGGCATTTTCTCTATTCTACAAAACCACACATGCATCATCTTATTCCTGCGCAGTGACTATTGATGGTTTACAATACCAGTATACTGTCTTAAGAAAGACAAAAGCGTGACAAAATCTGTATTTCTTAAAACTTTTTTAATGCCAACGGCACCCCACTAAAAAACGCCTGCTATTGGGAAATCCCAATAGCAGGCGTTATCTTCTCCTGTTGAACCGTTTCTGTCTTTAGCGTCCTCTTAAATATCCTTCATTGGACCCGGAAACTTTTTTAAAACGTGTTGCTTCATCATTTCTAATCCATCAAATGGTTTAAACTTCCAGCCACATCTTCTGCCCAGCTGTACTGGTTCATAAATTTCCCGGTATAGACGGCCCCGGTCTCCTCTGAGCGCAGAACGCGATAATAGTCACAATCCACGCAATCAACGTTCAGACCACAAAACAAGCATCACCCCGCACAGCACAATAACCGGCCAAATGCATTTGTTGGACAGCTTTGTTTTTTCTTTCAATCCGTACATCAAATAACAGTGAAAAAAGACAAGGTCTCCAAGCGCAAAAAAATAATTCAATACCCACATTGCTTTTAATAAAATCATTTGTTCAGGATGGCCGTTTACAACCTCCACCACAATGTCACAAAAAAGCATCATAAAATGTGAACATATGAAAAACAGCAAAAAACAATCCGGTTTATCCGTAATCTTTTTTTTGATTGATCGTAAAGAGAATTAACATCGCAGTCACGACCATCGCGAATCCTTCAAGGAGCACCAGTGCCAAATCCGACATATTCATAGTTACCCCCTGATCTGATTATGCTTCGGGCCGTTCTTCTTCCGGAACGATCACGACCGCGACCGTCCCTTTTCCGGGCACACTGTTAATGGTTAGCCGGCCACCGCACCGGCCTTCAATTCTGGCCCGGACATTGGCCACACCAATATGCGGCTGACCGTCATCCTTCGGCACGGCGGGGTCAAAACCCACGCCGTCATCCGCGATCACAATGGCCACGTTGTCCGGATTCCGCCAGGTTCTGATTTGAAGACGCCCGCCATTTTCCCGTTTCATAATGCCGTGGCGAATGGCATTTTCTGCCAGCGGTTCCAACGTTAGCGGCGGAACCGAAAAATCCTTCTCCTGAATATCATATTCCACCTGGAGCAAATCACCAAAACGTCTCTGTTCCAAAGCCACATAACTCTGAACATGGCCCATTTCCCGGGTAAACGCAATGGTATCATCTGACTGAAGCGAGTCCAGATTGCCCCGGACAAATTCAGAAAATTCAATGACCGCCTGTTCCGCCTCCGGCGCTTTATCATGACACAAATCCTGAATCACCAGCAAAGAGTTGAACAAAAAATGCGGTTGAATCTGGCTCAGTATAATTTCGATCCGTTTTTTCATCAATTCATTGCGTGTTTCCTGAAGCTGGGCCTCCTGCTCCACGTTAAACACGATATAAAACAACAGTAAATAAATGGTCACGATAAAAAAATTGGATATATAATTCCAGTAAACCAAAAATGGAATGATGATGAGTAATAAAACCAGAAATCCTAAAAGTGCGCGCCCATTCCATTTCCCCAAAACACGATAATGCTGAATAATAAAGATAATACTGGCAATTAAAATCAGTGATAAAATCAACTGATTAAGTCCAAATAAGACGGTATTCAGATAAAATCCCTGACTAATAAAATTAAGATGGACATACTTATTCAAGAAAATATTTGCCAGTCCCAGCAAAACAGCGATCGCTGCAATAATGATGGAAAATATCGGCACCACTTTGGATTTGCCGTTCTTTTTCTTTTTATTCCGGGGAATGTACTGCATCACCGCAAATTCTGACAAAATGACAACGGTACTTTCACACAACGTGCTGAGTAGGGAACGCATTTGGGTGATGATATAATAATCCACTTTTTCACTGCTGATAATAATCACCAAATCCAAAATTAGTGCAACCAAGTGAACCAGCAGCATCGCAAAAAAGAACCGGTTAATTGTAACTGAGCGCCAGGCTTCCAGTACACTCCCCAAAATCAGGCAGCCCGTAATAAAGATTGAAAGCACTTCAAAACCGACGTTCAGGTAAAACACGTTTTCAATCTGATTCAAGATATCAATTCCTAAATGTGGCATCTTGTCCCCTTTTAGTTATATTTTTCCATCAGGTATCCCGTCGTAAATTCTGCCCAGGAAAAGGGCATCATATATTCCCCATGAATTGATTGATGGCATTGGGATCTCCGTTCAGTGCATTGTAATAGTCACAGTCAAAGATTTCCGGGTCCACCGCAAAGACGCCCCGGCTTTTTTTGATAATGTTCTCCACGCCAGAGGCCTTTAAACTTTTAATCAGATCCCGGCGGATCACCGACAATTGCTTTTGACGGGAACGGTCATAAATCCCATCATCCCACAATGCGTTGGCAATTTCAGCAGAGGGACAATTGGCCCCATGCCGGTCCACCAGAAATGCCAGCATTTCTTTGGATTTTAAGCGTGCAAAATGAATGGGGGTTCCATCCACAAAGACTTCAAATGTCCCGAAACATTGCATGTTCACTTTTTTGTTTGAAGGCGCCGTCACCGGATCCCGCAAATGTTTCAATTCCTCATCAATTTTCTCTTCTGTCGCCGGCTTTAAGATATAGCCGCTGCTGTGCAGCTCCATCGCTTTCAGCGCATACTGGCTATACCCCGTCACAAAAATGATATTGGCTTTGGGATTATATTTTTTAATGATCAGGGAAAAATCCAACCCGGTGATGCCTGGCATTTCGATATCCAAAAATGCAACATCCGGCTGACAGGTTTTGGATTCAATCGCCTCGACCGCTTCCGAAGGTTTTTGGAAAAACTGCAGATTGGCTTCCGGTCTTGCCGCCTCAATCGCCCGAACCAGGACATGCAGCGGTGCTTTTTCGTTGTCAACAGCTAAAATGTTCATGTTGTCCTCTCTTTTTCATCTTCTTCCGACGCTTCACATCACTTCAAACACATTCTTTTTGCAAGTGTCCCATGGCAAATTCACAGCCGCAATAGTTCTGCCGGTACAGGTGATAGCGCTTTGACAGTTCTATTGATTTCAGATAGCCATTCTTTTTCTTAAAATCAGATGGCAGGTAGGAAACCCCTGTTTCCATTCCAATGGCTTTGCCTATTGGATTAATGACTTGGGCATCTTTATGAGGGCTGACGGTCAGCGTTGTTGCAAAATAATCACAATGCTGCACCTTAGCCATCTCTGCCGTCTTATGAAGGCGAAACGCGTAACACCGATGACAGCGTTTTCCTCTCTCCCTGGCCGTTTCAAACCCTTTGGCAATCTCCAAAAAATGATCATGCGGGGCATCGCCCCTTAAAAAATCAATGGCCAGCCCCGCATCGTTTAAACAAGCAATCAACCGGATTTGTTCATCCCTTCGTTTAATATATTCACTCTCCGGGTATATATTGGGATTGTAAAAAAACACCGTCAGATCAAACCACGCCGTGAGATAAGTCAGCACGTAACTGCTGCACGGTCCGCAGCAACTGTGAAGCATCACCCTTGGCCGTTTTCCCGACCCTTCCAGTTTACCTGTGATGGCCTCCAGTTCTTTTTGATAATTGACTTTCATAATTTTTCTCCAAATTAAAATTTCAAGAGCATTTCAACCGCCAATTTGCATTACAATCGTACAAATGAGACGTTTTCTTTGATTTCATTATAACAACTCCTTTTTTTCCTGTCAATGAAAGGTGACTGTACAATTGGTATAGCTATCAAGGTTTATCTTCTCCGATCAAATCATCGGCTACTTTCATTATCATCCTCTGTTCAGGTTATCGAATGTTAACCCCTTTGAATGTGTCATTCCCTTTCTTCGATCTGAAAAATATCATCAATGGCAATCCGGCAATCCCCCACCCTTAAAATTCGATACACCGGATCCAGATTTTTAACCTGGCCGGTCACCGTTTCGTAATGGTCGAAACGATAATAAGTCACCCGGACTCCTGCCCCTTTCTGAAGCTTTGTCAAAATCCGGGACAATGCGTCTGCGGATTCTTCAGACAGCTCCCTCCGGGGTTCGGTCTGCCGTTCCTGTTCTTGAACCATTTGATCAAATCCCTTTAATGCCGAGAAAGGCATAAACTGCCGCGCCCTTTCATTCCCCATTGTGTCCTCCTATGAGCTTGTTGCGTTTTCTCGCCGTCGCTTCGGGCTGCAAACTCATTCCCCGCAGCACTGCGTTTTTACCGTATTTTTTCTTGAGCCCAACCACAACCTGCTGAAGCCGTTCTTCCCGGTCATCTTCCAGCACACCGGAAAAAAAATCCATTTGACGTTCCCCCGCCGTTTCAAGGTGTCCAAAAGCAATCCCCACTTGACGGATGGGAAATTCCTGCCGGGTTGTCTCTTCAAACAATGTGTCAAAAGCGGCCGAAAGATGCCGGTATGAATTGGTCGCTTCAAAAAGTTTCCGGGACCCTCCGGTGGAAGCCGTCACTTGCTTAGAATAGCCAACCCGCAAATCGATCGCATCCGTCACCAAATGGCGCGCTACCAACTCAAGCGCTAACTGATCCACCATTTCCTTCAGCACCAGCCGGGCATCCCTGGCGTTATAATCTTTAAACAGAATCTGGGAATTGGACAATGAAGCGGTTTTGGGCCGGTAGGCCTGAATATCCGCAATCGTACACGGTTCGACCCCATGGGCATGATCGATCAGATACTCCGCGTTCTTCCCAAATTCCTGATACAGGAGGGATTCATCCAAATGAGCGACGCCGTACAAATCGTGCACATTATAACGCTCAAGTCGGGTGGCAATCCCCCGGCCAATGTTCCATATATCCGTAATGGGCCGGTGATGCCAGATTTTTTTCCTGAAAGTCGATTGATTCAAAATACCAATATGATCCGGCACATGCTTGGCTGTAATGTCCAGCGCTACTTTTGCCAGAAACAAATTGGTTCCAATGCCTCCTGTGGCACAAATCCCCGTCTCCTTATAAACCGCGTCCATCATCATCACCACCGTCTCTTTGGGCGTTTTGTGATACAATGCCAGATATGGTGTCAAATCGATAAAACATTCATCGATGGAGTACACCTGAATATCCGACGGGCTGATAAATTTTAAATAAATGGCGTAGATCCGGGCGGAATATTCCATATATTTTTTCATCCGGGGCATGGCCGTGATATAACGGATCTGTCCAGGAATTTCGAAAATCCGGCACCGGTTTTTTACACCCTGCTCCTTCATCGCCGGCGTCACGGCCAAACAGATTGCACCCCGTCCCCGGGAGGGATCTGCCACGACCAAATTGGTTGTAAAAGGATCCCGGCCGCGCTCCACACATTCCACCGAAGCGTAAAAACTTTTAAGATCAATACAAGCGTACACTGACATGCCCTTTCCTCCCCACCTTATGATTTTATTCCTATTATAGCATATTTTTAAGCTATAATTTATTATATAGCAATTTTATTGATTATTTTTATTTTAAAGCATTCTATTTTCTTTCTAAACCATTAAAAAAGACGGCGCTTACGCGCCGCCTGATCTCCTTATCCTTTATTATTTTTCGATCACCCGAATTTGGATGGCTTCAATCCGCAGATTTTTTCCAGGATCTCCAACGGTTTTACCGTCTGTCTGCCAGGCCGTCCATCCCTTGTTTTGTACATTGGCGCGATAAGCAATGTCATACCGGCTTGCATCTGCTCCGGCAGTCTTCAGCTCAAAGGCCTCCATTCCAAGGGCACGTCCGGTGGTTCCCGCTACCTGCCCTTCTGTCACCCAGGGTTCCCATCCCTGATTTTGCACACAGGCCCGGTAGGTCAGGTTGATGTTGGCATTATCGTCGGCAATTTTAACCGCTTCCAACCGCAGGCTTTTTCCTGTTGTCCCCACAGTTCCGGTTTCAAACGGATTGGCCTGCTGTTCTCCCTGGCTCCATCCGTTATTTTGGATGTGTCCGGTGAGGGTAATGGTTTCTGCCACCGAGTGGGTAATATCCGTGGTGCTGGCCGGACTCATTGCCGGTGCCGGATCGCCTTTCTTTACGATAACAGCCTGAATAGCCTCGGCGCGCAGACTGTAGCCAGTGGTCCCCGCAAAAGTGGCGTCTTCTCCGTTGACTGCCCAGTTAAGCCAGCCAAGATTTCTGACATGAACCCGGTAGTAAATATCGTACTGGTCGGCTTTGTCTCCTGTCAGCTTCATGCGTACAGCTTCAAACCGCCGCTGTTGGCCGGTTGTCCCGGCGGCAGTGTCATCACTCGCCCACGTCTTCTGCCATCCTGAATTTTTAAGATGCAGGGTGTAACTGACTCCCAAACCGTCGATGGCGTTGCCTTCGCTGTCGGTGACTTTAGCTTTGAGAGCTTCAATACGCAGCCCCTTTCCGGTTGTTCCGGCAGTGGCTCCGTCTGATTGATAGCCCTGATCCCATCCGTAGTCCCGGCCGTGAACCGTGTAGCTGATGACCGGGGTTTGTTCCGGTTTTGGTGCTGTTTCAAAAATAGCCTTGATACTGACGTCCCCTTCGGGCATCGTAAAACGGTTGTCCGTGATGGTGATGTCCCCGGACTGGATTTCCCATGTTTTAAAAACGTAGCCGTCGTTCGGTGCTGCGGTCAGGGTAATCGTGGTCCCCGCCACTGCGGTTTCTGGCAAAGCCATAGCGGCGCCGCCTTCACTGGCGCTGACGCTGACCGTGTAGCGGGTGGTCGGCGTGGGCGTGGGGTCCGGTGTTGGTGTCGGTCCCGGAACGTCAGGGCAAACAGCACTGATAACAACCGGTCCGCCGGTAAGTGCGCTGCCCTGGATCGTGAATTCCCCGGTTTCCGAATTATAATGATAATCGGTTCCTGCCGTCAGTGCCTTGCCGTCAACCGTAATGGTGAGCGCATTCGGATATTTTTTATTTGTTCCGGGAACGACGGCATTACTGTAGTTTTGACCCCCTTCCGGAACGGTATCGTCCCTAAGGGTGCCTCCGCTGATAACAACGTCCAAGGCTTTTTTAACAGTAATCGGCTGAACAACGGATTTTTCCACGCCATTTTCGGTATAGCTAATGGTCACACTGGTGTCAGTCCCTGACAGTGGCCTGTCCGGACTGATGGTATAACCCGTTATGTCCGCTGTCGTTCCGTCACGGTAAGTGGCGGTAATTTTCAGACCCGTTTGATCAAAATGTTCCCCTTCGGTGTAAATCGTCTTGGTTGGCGGGTTGGTAATTTCAATTCCTGTCAGGATTTTTTCACTTGGCGTTGGTGTTGGTGTCGGCGTCGGCGTTGGTGTCGGCGTCGGCGTTGGTGTCGGTGTTGGTGTTGGTGTCGGTGTCGGCGTCGGCGTTGGTGTTGGCGTCGGTGTCTTTTCAAAGACGGCCTTCACCGTGACGTCGCTTCCCGGCATGGTAAAGCTGTTGTCCGTGATGGTAACCCCGCCGGAAACCACTTCCCATTCTTTAAACGTATAGCCTTTGTCCGGCGTTGCGCTTAGGGCGATTTTGGTCCCTGCCACTGCCGTTGCCGGCGTTGCGGACGCGGTGCCGCCTTCACTGGTGTTGACGGTAACGCTGTACGGTTTCACCGCAAAGACGGCCTTCACCGTGACGTCGCTTCCCGGCATGGTAAAGCTGTTGTCCGTGATGGTAACCCCCCCCGGAAACCACTTCCCATTCTTTGAACGTATAGCCTTTGTCCGGCGTTGCGCTCAGGGTGATTTTGGTCCCTGCCACTGCCGTTGCCGGCGTTGCGGACGCGGTGCCGCCTTCACTGGTGTTGACGGTAACGCTGTACGGTTTCACCGCAAAGACGGCCTTCACCGTGACGTCGCTTCCCGGCATG
>JAQWCN010000007.1 GCA_028705955.1 Eubacteriaceae bacterium | reverse complement strand
GCAATAGCATACCCCATGCGTCCGCTGGAATGATTCGAAAGAAACCGGACAGGATCCAATGCTTCATAGGTAGGGCCGGCAGTGACCAGAATTTTTTTCCCGTTTAAATCTTTTTTACAGGCAACTTCTTTTAATACATAATCCATTAAAACAGAGGGGTCAGGTAATTTGCCTTTACCCGTATCTTTACAGGCCAGCACGCCGGAAGCAGGTTCAATGACAACCCAACCATCCTGACGCAACGTTTCAATATTACGTTGCACAACAGGATTTTCAAACATAGCGGTATTCATTGCCGGAGCGATTATTTTGGGACAAGTGCAGGCCAAAGTTGTCGTTGTGAGCATATCGTCCGCCAGACCACAAGCGAGCTTGGCGATTATATTTGCTGTGGCAGGAGCGATTAAAAGCGCATCGGCTTTTTTTGCCAATGCGACGTGAGCCACATTATAATTGATATTTTTATCAAAGGTGTCAACGATACAATGATGGCTGGTTAAGGTTGAGAAGGTCAGTGGTGTAATGATCTCAGTTGCATTTTTGGTCATTATGGTATGAACATCGCAATGCATTTTAGAAAGTGCACTGGCAACATCAGCCATCTTATAAGCGGCAATACTGCCGGTAATACCAAGAATGACGGTTTTATCTTTTAAATTCATATTTTTTCCTTTTATAACAATAATATTAATGGGAAGTATAACAAAAAAAGGTGAGTTGAACAAGGGATAACGCCAATTATTGGCCAGTGCATGGAAAACAGAACATATAAAAATGGAGCAAAATGACAAATAATAAAAAAACATACCATTTGATCCGAACCAATCGACGAACTTTGGCAATATATATCCGCGATAATGGGAGTGTCGAAGTAAGAGCACCAAAACGGATGCCTGTGGCAGAAATCGAAGGTTTTTTAAATAAGAAAACACGATGGATAACCGAACATCAACAGTTGGTTCAAAACAGTAGGATTAAAAAACAGCATTTTAAATTAAATAATGGGACAAATCTTTTGTTGCTCGGCAATGAAGTGCCACTTCGAATGGATTCTGGTTTAAGTAAAAGCACATCATTTTTTCTGAGTCTGAAAGAGCCCTGTTTTTGTGGACCGGTGGATTTGTCCCTTTCGGAAAGAAAACGGGAAATTGGTAGAGCGTATAAAGAATATGCCGAATTATTTATCCCTGACCGGGTGAATAAATATTCAAAGCAAACAGGATGGATACCCGATAAAGTGAGGGTGGGAAGTGCAAAAACACGGTGGGGGTCCTGTTCGGAAAAAGGAAGTTTGAATTTTTCATGGGTGCTGATCATGGCGCCGCTTGAAACGATCGATTATGTTGTGATTCATGAATTGTGTCATTTATCCGAATTTAACCATTCAAAAAGCTTTTGGAATTTGGTGGCTCAATATTGCCCGGAATATAAACGGCATCAAAAAGAACTCAAAGGCTTAGCAAAAAGGATTGAAGATGAAGGATGGCTTCCATGAAAATGAATAATAAAATAACTTTTTTTCAAAAAAACAAATTATTATGGATGTTTTATGTTAAAATAGTAAAAAAATGAAGTATGATTTCTTTGCTATTCAAAAATACAATATACAATTTCATTTTTGAAGGTTAAAGCATCAGGAGGAATTAATATGACCAGTGTTTATTCAAAAGTTAAGCCTGAAATTCTGGAATATGCGAAAATGATTGAAGATCATGGAAGCATCAGTCCAGACCTTTACAGTGAGTATCGGGTGTATCGGGGACTCCGGGATTTGCGTGGTAAAGGAGTATTGACCGGATTAACAGAAATATCAGAGATTATGTCCACAAAAATTGAAGGGGACATGGTGATTCAATGTCCGGGCCGTCTTTTTTACCGGGGCGTTAATATTGAAGATATGGTTAAGGGCTGTGTGAAAGATAAACGGTTTGGTTACGAAGAAGTGGTTTATCTACTTTTATTTGGAGCGTTGCCGAATAAAGAAAAACTGGAAACTTTCACGAAAGTTTTAGCCCATTACAGAACGTTGCCAACCAGCTTTGTTCGGGATATTATTATGAAGGCACCCAGTAAAGATATGATGAATACACTGGCAAGAAGTGTCCTTACTTTGTATTCTTACGACGATTATGCCAGTGACACTTCAATTCCTAATGTATTACGTCAATGTATCGAGTTAATTGCATTATTTCCACTTTTAGCCGTTTATGGCTATCAGGCTTACCGTCATTATGAACACGGCCAGAGTTTGTTTATCCATCCGCCGAAGCCAGAACTGTCAACGGCTGAAAACCTGCTTTATATTCTGCGCCCGGACAGCAAATATACGGAACTTGAAGCCCGTATTTTGGATATTGCCCTGATGCTTCATGCAGAGCATGGCGGGGGCAACAATTCGACGTTTACCTGTCATGTTGTTACATCTTCCGGGACCGATACTTACTCTGCCATTGCCGCTGCCATTGGTTCTCTTAAAGGACCAAAACATGGGGGAGCTAATATCAAAGTTTCTGCAATGTTTGAAGATATGAAACAAAACATTCACGACTGGAGCGATGAGGAAGAAATCAAAGAATACCTTCGAAGGATTTTACATAAAGAAGTCTTTGATAAATCCGGGCTCATTTATGGAATGGGACATGCGGTTTATACCGTATCGGATCCCCGGGCAGAAGTCCTTCGAAAATTTGTCAGTAAGCTTGCGCAGGAAAAAGGCTGTATGGATGAACTGGTACTCTATTCAAATGTTGAGAAACTTGCCCCACAGGTGATTGCGGATGACAGAAAGATGTATCGGGGTGTAAGTGCCAACGTGGATTTTTACAGTGGATTTGTTTATCATATGTTAGGGTTGCCAACGGAATTATATACACCTATTTTTGCAATTGCCAGGATAGCAGGATGGAGTGCTCACCGTCTGGAAGAATTAATGAATTCCAGTAAAATTATTCGTCCGGCCTATCGTTCTATTCACGAAAGAGTACCGTATACAAACCTTAATGACCGGTAATCGTCTTTCTGCAATTAATTGAAATTGTCTGAATAAGTCATGAATAGCAAGAATTTTATGTTGCATAATCATGCTTTTTCATTTAGTATCTATAATAGAGAAAAGTTTTACAAGGAGAGTTCAAAATGTATGAAATTGATTTATCTTACTTAGGGATAAAGGGGAAAAAAGGTTTAGCGAATGCAACAGCACCGACACTAGTCAAAAAAGCTTTGGCGGGAGAAGAAGGCTTTTTGTCAAATACCGGGGCTTTTGTTGTCAGCACAGGCAAATATACGGGACGTTCACCAGACGACCGGTTCATTGTTGATGATGAAGTCAGTCATGATATGGTCGAATGGGGTAAAATAAACATGCCCATTGGTGAAGACAAGTTTGAGTCATTGTATAATAAGATGACAGATTATGTCTCAAAGCTCGATGATATTTATGTATTTAACGGATTTGCCGGTGCCGATACGCAATACCAGCTTCCAATCCGGGTGATTAACGAGTTTGCCAGTCAAAATTTGTTTGTCCATAATTTGTTTATTGATCCCAAAACAGACGACGAAGCCAAAAAAATTAATCCAGGCTTTACAATAATTGCAGCGCCTGGGTATCTTTGCGATCCGGCTGTAGATGGAACCCATAGTGAAGCGGCAGTGATTATCAGTTTTAAACGGAAAATTGTATTAATTGCTGGGACACGTTACTGTGGAGAAATTAAAAAGTCAATTTTTTCGGTGATGAATGGTTTATTGCCGCAACAGGATGTGTTCCCGATGCATTGTTCGGCCAATATGGACGATGATGGTCGCACGGCTTTGTTCTTTGGTTTATCCGGGACGGGGAAGACAACCTTATCGGCGGATCCAAACCGTGGATTAATTGGTGATGATGAACACGGCTGGAGTAAGAATGGTATTTTTAATTTTGAAGGTGGCTGTTTTGCCAAGTGCATCGATTTAACAGAAGAAAGCGAACCCGAAATATACAGAGCAATTCGTTTTGGTTCTGTTGTTGAAAATGTTGTGTGTGATGAAAATGGGGTTCCCGATTACGCCGATAGCAAATATACCGAAAATACGCGGGTGGGTTATCCACTGGACTACATTCCCAATGCTGTCATTCCCAGTGTAGGCGGACATCCCAAAACAGTTATATTTTTAACAGCGGATGCATTTGGTGCATTGCCACCAGTAGCCAAGCTCAATAAATATCAGGCAATGTATCATTTTGTCAGTGGTTATACCAGTAAACTTGCGGGTACAGAAAGAGGCATTACTGAACCCCAGACCACATTTAGCACTTGCTTTGGTGCTCCTTTCCTGCCATTACCGGCAGCACGTTATGCAGAACTGCTCGGGGAACGGATTGATACCTATAATTGCAATGTTTATTTGGTTAATACCGGCTGGTCCGGTGGTGCTTATGGTGTGGGCAAGAGAATGAAACTGGCATATACCAGAGCGATTGTTGCAGCGGCTACCAGCGGTGAATTGGAAAATGCTGAATTTATTCACGACGATATCTTTAATGTGGAAATTCCAACCTCATGTCCGGGTGTTCCTTCAGACGTATTGATTGCCCGGAACACATGGAAAGATAAGGCAGATTATGACCGTGTTGCTCAGAATTTGGCGAACCATTTTGTCGACAACTTTAAAAAATATACAAATATGCCCCAAAACATCATTGATGCAGGACCTCAAGCAAAATAATGGGTGTAAAAAACTGACCAGTTCCGAAAAATCCCGGAGCTGGTCAGTTTTATTTTCTAAAAGAATTCTTTATTTTTTTCGGGTACTTGACAAAGTAAAAAAAGGTGGTTATACTAATCCATTATTAGGTAAGACCTAACTAATTAAATGGAGAGAGTTCAATGGCGTGTATCAAGCAAAGTCTATTTGAGGCATATTTAAATTTTTTAAATTTGGGTTGTCAATGTGATGAACTGACAAAGAAAGCCTGTCCTGATATCAAGCTGACGCATAAGCAGGTAAGCGTGCTTCGGATCATTGATCAACACGGTGATGTAACTTTTAGTGATTTGGCCCGTTATGAAGCAATTTCCAAACCAACGGTGACGGAGATGATTAGCCGTTTAATGGAACGGGATTGTGTTTATAAAGAGCGATCTCAGAATGATCGGAGAGTTTCTTTTATCCGGTTGACGGAAAAGGGCAAGAAAATTGCTCAAGCTGAAGAAATGACCCAATTGCGTTTGGTTGAGCGTATTGAGGGGTGTTTGACTGAAAGTGAAATACATCAGTTGATTACACTACTCAACAAACTGTCTTAAAAATAAGGAGGTTCATAATGATGGATAAAGTGGCAAAAGCACCAGTCATTCCAATTACGGAAACAGTCATTTTTCCCGGAATAAAAAATCGAATTTTTGTCAATGATGTCATTGGTAAAAATATAAAAAAATATATTGGCGAGAGTAATACCTTAGCGGTTGGCGTTTCTACAAAACAATATAGTGAATATAATACATTGACGGATGATTCATTCTATCGGATCGGTGTGTTGCTCCGGTTTGATAAAATTGAAGAGGCGGATAACGGCTATATTATTGATATTTATACGCTTCGCCGGGTCAATATTATTAACGTGACTAATAATCTAGACGGTCTTCAGGCCGAATATTTGGAACAGCCGGATTGGCCGGATCTTTCTGAAGATGACAATCGGGAAATGACCGAATATATTAAGCATTTGCTGAGAGAGATCGGCCAAAATTTTAAGGGCGCGGATTATTTTCTCAAAATATTGGATGAGTTGCATTCAGTACAGGAAACAATCGGATACCTTGTCCCAATGATGGGCATGTCTATGGAAGAAAAGCAAAATTTGCTTGAAATTAATTCTCAAAAGCGCAGAGCCCTTAAATTTATTGATTATTTGATTCGGGAAAAAGATTCTGTTCATCTACAATTGGAAATCAGTAAAAAGTATTCCAGAGAAAAGGATAAAAATTACCGGGATGCAATGCTCCGGGAACAGCTTAAAAACATTGAAGCGGAACTGGGGGAAGATGAGAGTGATGAAGATGATTACCGCAATCGAATTGACGCATCGGATATGCCGGACAATGTGCGAAAGGTTGCACTTAAAGAGCTAAAAAAACTTGAAGCAGCCCCTCCGGGAAGTGCCGAAATTAATGTCATTATGAATTATCTGGATCTGCTTTTGGAAATGCCCTGGCATTGTGATATTCATGATATTGATATTGGAAATGCAAGAAAAGTATTGGATGCCAATCATTATGGCATCGACGATGTTAAGAAAAGAGTGATTGAACATCTGGCGGTTATGGAACTGAAAAAAGAACGGCAGGGTTCCATTTTACTGTTGGTTGGCCCTCCGGGAACGGGCAAAACCAGTCTGGGCCGGAGTATTGCTGAAGCATTGGATCGAAAATATATTCGGGCGAGTCTTGGTGGGGTTCGGGATGAATCCGAAATTCGCGGGCACCGCAGGACTTATATCGGGGCACTACCTGGCCGGATCATTAAGGGAATTAAAGATGCTGGAACGATGAATCCGGTTTTCGTTTTGGACGAAATTGATAAATTGGGTATTTCCAATCAAGGGGATCCATCGGCAGCGTTACTTGAAGTTTTGGATCCCGAACAGAATGCAAGCTTTTCTGATCATTATTTGGAAGTTCCCTACGATTTATCAAATGTCTTTTTTATTGCGACGGCCAATGATGCGAGCACCATTCCGGGACCGCTTTTAGACCGGGCAGAAATCATTGAGCTGAGCAGCTATACCAATAATGAAAAAATGCATATTGGCGAAGAACATTTAATGCCTAAAGTTTTGGAAGAACACGGTTTAACGTCAGAACAGCTTTCGATTGATCATGAAGCGATGGCTAAAATTATAGAGGATTACACTGCAGAAGCCGGGGTCCGGGGATTGACCAAGGAATTGGCTAAAATTGCCCGGGCGACGACAGAAAAAATTGTGTCCGAAACCGCGTCATCTGTCCATGTGAAACCAGAAGATCTGGAAGCGCTTTTGGGACATAAAAAGCGGCATCATGAAAAAGCAGGAGAACACAATGGACCGGGGGTTGTAACCGGGATGGCCTGGACAACCGTAGGAGGTGAAATCCTCTTTACAGAGGCCACGTTTATGCCAGGGAGTGGGCAACTCATCATGACCGGACAATTGGGTGATGTCATGAAAGAGAGCGCAACGATTGCCATGAGTTTGATTCGTTCCCGTCTGGGTAAACAGACGGTGGGCTTTAACTATCAGTCTTATGACACGCATATTCATGTTCCGGCGGGAGCAACGCCCAAAGATGGCCCCAGCGCAGGGGTGACCATCACAACGGCTTTGGCTTCACTTATTTTGGGTAAACCGGTTGATAGTAAATTGTCGATGACGGGAGAAATCACCCTGAGTGGACAGGTTTTGCCTGTGGGTGGAATTAAGGAAAAAGTAATGGCAGCCCAGCGCAGCGGCATTCAGAAAATTATATTGCCGGCAGAAAACGAACAGGATTTGGAAGACATTCCCCAGGAGGTAACGGATCAATTGAGCTTTTGCTTTGTCAAAAACATCGATGATGTATTAAAAGAAGCCCTGGGGATTGAATTGCCGAAATATGACATCCGCTTTGATGTCGCATTAAATAAAAAAAGAGAAGAATCTGATTTGACGTCCGTTATTCTGTAAAGAAATAAGAAAATTGCAAAGAGGCAATGGTATCTTTTGATGCCAGGCCTCTTTTTATTTTACGGATGGAATAAAATCGTTTATAATGAAATCAAATATAAGGAGGTGTCTGAATGAAACACTCAGAAATGACGATTTATCATATTTTTACAATGGGTTATTGTGGAGCCGAAGCCACTCAAGTCCAATGTGACGGGGTGAAACACCGGCTAAAAAAAATTGCTTTTATTTTGTCTTATCTAAAGGAAATGCAGATCAATACACTGCTTTTGGGGCCGGTTTTTAGTTCGGTATCCCATGGTTACGACACGACAGATTACCGGACGGTGGATCCACGACTGGGAACCAATGACGATCTCAAAGAATTGGTGGACCAATGTCATCAACTGGGATTTAACGTTGTTTTAGATTGTGTTTTTAATCATACAGGCCGGGAATTCTTTGCGTTTCAGGATATACAAGCATACCGGGATCAGTCACGCTATAAAGATTGGTATGATGGAATTAATTTTTGGGAAAACAATGGCTACAATGATGGGTTTCAATATCATAATTGGGCCGGATGTGACAATTTAGTGAAACTGAATCTTCATAATCCGGAAGTTCGTCAGTACCTCAAAGAGACCATGCTTTTCTGGATAGAAACTTTTGATATTGATGGGGTTCGGATGGATGCCGCCAATGTGATGGATCTCAGTTTTATCAAAGAGCTTGGTGACGCAGCCCGGAACCGCAAACCGGATTTTTATATGGTGGGGGAAAGCGTCAGTGGCGATTATCGTCAGCTGATTCAAAATGGTGGTTTGGATTCAGTGACTAATTATGAAGATTATAAAGGGATGTACTCCAGTCTGAATGATAAAAACTATTTCGAAATTGCCTACTCTTTAAACCGGTTGTTTGGAGCCGGGGGATTGTACAGCCAATTTCTGACGTATAATTTCGTTGATAATCATGATGTAAATCGGGTAGCTTCAACCTTAAAAGATGAGAGGGATTTAGAACCCCTCTATTTAATGCTCTATACGATGCCGGGAATTCCGAGTGTTTATTACGGGAGCGAACAAGGGGCTAAAGGTGAAAAGGGAAAGGATACAGATGCGCCATTACGTCCCTGTTATGAAAGCATGCATTTTGATTCTAAAACGGAGCTTTACCAGAAAATTGCAAGAATGGGAGCGATCCGGCGTTCAGTAAAAGCACTGAGAGAGGGAAGTTATGAACAGCTGTTTGTGGCATCCTGCCAAATGGGATTTTTGCGAACCTGTGGGGATCAAAGGGTTTGGGTTTTGTTTAATTGTGAAGCTGGGGATGTGCAGATAAGGGATGACCAGTTTACAGGAGAATTCACTGATCTTTATTCAGGAGAAGATCAAACCCTCTTTGGTGCCATTAGTATTCCAGCTAAAAGCGGCCTGATTTTGATGAAAAAAGATCAAGCACCAGAGATTCCAAAGCTTGGCTTTGATCAAGCCATGGTCCCGGGACAAAGATTAAACCCAGAAAAAGATAGAAAGACCGGTGACCGGGGAGAAAAAACAAAAAAAAATGTGCCTTTGAAAATGAGCGATTATATGGCGAAGGCAATAACAGAAGCCAGAAGAGCTCTTGATGAAGGGGAAGTCCCTGTTGGTGCCGTGCTGGTTAAAGATGGAAAAATAATAGCCAGAAATCATAATCGTAAAGAAGGAATGCAGGATCCGACAGCTCATGCAGAAATGCTCGTTATTCGTGAAGCGGCAAATGTGCTTCAACGGTGGCGTTTGGATGATTGTGAATTGTATGTGACAGCGGAACCCTGTCCAATGTGTATGGGAGCAATTATTCAAAGCCGGATCAAAAAAATTGTGTATGGCGTGTCGGAAACCCGGTATGGCAGTGTCGAGACGACGTGTGAATTGGGCAAACATCCCATGCTTTCCAATCAAACAGAATTTTATTCGGGAATTTGTGAACCGGAATGCCGGGAAATCATTCAAGAATTTTTTAAGAAGTAAAGCTATAAAAAAGAGTTAGTACGACTTTTTAAAAAATGAAACCGGCGCCATCTGAAAAGATTGATTTTTGGGTTGACAAAATAATACAGAATGCTATACTATACATTAATCAATTAAAGTAAATGCGATGAGCAAGAGAAAGACGTTGTATGCTTTCTACAGAGAACCGGCGGATGGTGAAAAGCTGGCAGTGGGCAAACGTGGAATAATCACTTGGGAGCAGCTGACTCGAAATGGAGACAAAGTAGGGAAAGACGAAATTCATATTAGAATTTCCGGCGTTAACGGAATAGGGTTAAGAGCACAGCTCCGACCTGAAGCGGATGAAAGGTTTTTCATCAAAAAGAGTGGTACCGCGGATTGGTATATATTATCCGTCTCTTTGTATACAATATGTGTATACAAAGAGACGGTTTTTTTATATAATATATTTAGTAACTATTTTAATAATTTTTTAGGAGGCACTTAAAAATGGCAACACTGTTTTATGACAAGGATTGTGATTTAAGTTTATTAGATGGTAAGAAGGTCGCCATCATTGGCTATGGCAGCCAGGGACATGCTCATGCATTGAATCTGAAAGATTCAGGGGTCGATGTCGTTGTTGGCCTGTACGAAGGCAGTAAATCAAAGGCAAAGGCAGAAGCAGCCGGCCTGAAAGTTTTAAACACAGCAGAAGCTGTAAAATCAGCAGATATCGTCATGGTTCTGTTACCGGATGAAATCCAGGCGGCAGTTTATAAGAAAGATATTGCACCGAACCTTGAAGCTGGCAATTATCTGGCATTTGCACATGGCTTTAACATCCATTTCCAACAGATTGTTCCACCAAAAGATGTCAACGTATTTATGATCGCACCAAAAGGTCCGGGTCATACCGTTCGCAGTCAGTTTATGGAAGGCAGAGGCGTACCGGATTTGATCGCAGTTTATCAGGATCCAACCGGCAATACACATGATATCGGCTTAGCATACGCTAAAGGAATCGGTGGTGCCCGTGCAGGTATTCTTGAAACAACTTTCCGTCAGGAAACAGAAACAGATCTGTTCGGTGAACAAGCGGTGTTGTGCGGCGGGGTTACTGCATTAATGAAAGCTGGATTTGAAACTTTGGTGGAAGCCGGTTATGAACCAGAATCTGCATATTTTGAATGCATCCATGAAATGAAATTGATCGTTGATTTGATTAATAAGGGCGGCTTTAAGCTGATGCGTTATTCTTGCTCTGATACCGCAGAATACGGTGATTATGTTACGGGTGATCGTATTATCAATGCAGAAAGTAAGAAAGCGATGAAACAGGTTCTTAAAGAAATCCAGGAAGGGACCTTCGCAAGCAAATGGATTCAGGAAAATCATTCAGGACGCGCATACTTCAATGCCAAGAGAAGAATTGAAGCAAATACTCAAGTTGAAAAAGTTGGCGCAGAATTACGGAAGATGATGTCCTGGTCAGACGAAAACGACAATACAAAAAATATGTAATGACCGATTAAAAAAGGCTGCCGCATTTTGAGCGTTTATCCTTAATGCGGCAGTTTTTTTCTAAAATCGAAGAAGTTTAGAGAGGTGAGCCTATGGAAAAAATAGAAACTTTTGATTCAACGTTGCGGGATGGTGCTCAGGCTGAGGGAATTTCATTTTCAGTTGAGGATAAAATTAAAATTCTAAAAACACTGGACCGATTAGGCATTGACATCATTGAAGCCGGAAACCCGGGCTCAAATCCTAAAGATATTTCTTTCTTTGAACGTCTGAAAGATGTGAAACTGGAACACGCCCAGCTTTGCGCCTTTGGCAGCACCCGACGCAGCAATGTGAAAGTTGAAGATGATTCAAATGTCCAGGCACTTCTGGAAGCGGGAACACCGGCAGTAGCTATTTTTGGAAAAACATCAACGTTTCATATCAAAAAAGTGATTCGGACGACACTGGAAGAAAACCTGGAAATGATTGAAGATACCATTGCTTATTTGACCAATAATGATAAAACAGTTTATTTTGATGCAGAACATTTCTTCGATGGCTACAAACTGGACGCTAAATATGCAGTCGATGTATTAAAAGCGGCCGAAAGAGGCGGAGCTAAAGTTTTGGTGCTTTGTGATACCAACGGAGGCACCTTACCTATGGAAATTCATCAAATTATTACTGAAATTAAAAGTCAGGTAACCGCGGAGATCGGAATTCATTGCCATAACGATTCTGGCTTGGGTGTGGCGGATAGCCTTATGGCCGTCGATGCCGGGGCCCGGCAAGTTCAGGGAACTTTTTTAGGATTTGGGGAACGCTGCGGCAATGCAAGCCTCTCAAGCATCATTCCAAATTTACAGCTTAAAATGGGGTATGACTGCATGCCTGAAAAATCTCTGGAAAAATTGACAAGTTCAGCTATTCGGGTTGCTGAAATTTCAAACTACAGCCTTACGGGCAGAGAACCTTATGTTGGCAAAAGTGCGTTCGCACATAAGGGAGGAATGCACATTGATGCTGTGATGAAGTCTCCCAGTTCTTTTGAACATATTGTACCGGAAAAAGTCGGAAATGAACGCAGAATACTGATGTCAGAAGTTTCCGGACGCAGTACCATTATTCAAATGATTAATGAAATTGATCCGACGATTGATAAAAAATCCAAAGAAACCACACAAGTTATGGATAAAATTAAAGAACTGGAATATGAGGGATACCAATTTGAAGGCGCAGAAAGCAGTGTGCGTTTGCTTATTCGTAAAGAACTTGGGAGATTTAAGCCTTTCTTTACCATTGCAGATTTTAAAACGATTGGGGAAAAGCCCGTTGATGGAAGGGCTTTGAGTGCCTCTGCTTTGGTTAAAGTAATGGTTGATGGCAAAGAAGCAGTTAATGCGGCGGAAGGCGATGGACCCGTCAACGCCCTGGACAAAGCACTTCGGACAGCTCTGGAAGAATTTTTCCCAAAGATCAAGGAATTGCGGCTTACAGACTTTAAAGTTCGTGTCATTGATCAGGGGGCAACCGCCTCAAAAGTCAGAGTGCTGATTGAAAGTACAGATGGGGTTGACATCTGGACCAATGTCGGGGTTTCAACCGATGTGATTGAAGCCAGTCTGATTGCTTTGGTTGATTCCATTGAGTATAAGCTGCTCATCGATATGGAACGCCAGATAAAAGAATATCATCTATATTAATAAAGGAGAAAAAATCATGGGAATGACAATGACTCAGAAGATTCTGGCAGCCCACGCCGGGGTCGATTCTGTTAAAGCCGGCGATTTAATTATGGCCGATTTGGATATGGTGCTTGGCAATGATATTACATCGCCGGTTGCAATTAATGTCTTAAAAAAAATCAAACGGGATGAAGTGTTTGATAAAAATAAAGTTGCTTTAGTACCGGATCATTTTGCACCAAATAAAGATATCAAAGCGGCGGAACAATGCAAACAGGTTCGTTGCTTTGCTTGTGATCAGGACATTACCAATTATTTTGAAATTGGTGAAATGGGCGTGGAACACGCACTGTTGCCAGAAAAGGGACTTGTTGTAGCGGGGAATCTTGTCATAGGAGCAGATTCACATACTTGTACTTATGGGGCTCTTGGGGCTTTTTCCACCGGTGTGGGTTCTACCGACATGGCGGTTGGAATGGCGACAGGAAAAGCGTGGTTTAAAGTGCCTTCGGCTATTCAATTTAATCTTACGGGAGCTTTTAAACCAGGAGTTTCCGGCAAAGATTTAATTCTGCACATCATCGGAATGATTGGCGTTGATGGGGCTTTATACAAATCAATGGAATTTGTTGGAGATGGTGTGGCGAGTCTGACAATGGACGATCGGTTTACGGTTTCAAACATGGCCATTGAAGCGGGTGGGAAAAATGGTATTTTCCCTGTGGATGATCAGACCATTGCTTATATGAAAGAACATTCTGATAAAGCATATACTGTTTATGAAGCCGATGATGATGCCTCATACGATCAGGTTATTGATATCAATTTAAGTGATCTTAAACCAACTGTCGCGTTTCCGCATTTACCGGAAAATACAAAAACAGTGGATGCAATAAAAGAACCTGTAAAAATTGATCAGGTTGTCATTGGTTCTTGTACCAATGGCCGCTTTTCGGACTTTAAAAAGGCCCATGATGTCCTTAAAGGAAAACATGTGGCCAAAGGGGTTCGCCTGATTATTATTCCAGCGACACAACAAATTTATTTGGATTGTATGGAAGCCGGATTTTTAAAGGATTTTATTGAATCAGGGGGGACAGTAAGTACACCGACCTGTGGCCCATGTCTAGGAGGTCACATGGGGATTTTAGCGGCGGGAGAACGTTGTGTTTCCACCACAAATCGTAATTTTGTTGGCAGAATGGGTCATGTGGATTCAGAAGTTTACCTGGCCAATCCAGAGGTTGCTGCGGCATCGGCTATTTTAGGACGCATTGCTGCTCCTGATGAAGTGTAAGGAGGAAATTCATGAACGCAAAAGGAAAAGTTTTTCGTTATGGAGATAATGTTGATACGGATGTCATTATCCCAGCCCGTTATTTAAATACCAGTGACCCTTTGGAATTGGCAGAACATTGCATGGAAGATATCGATAAAGAATTTGTGAATAATGTTCACAAAGGCGATATTATTGTAGCCGATGATAATTTTGGCTGTGGTTCTTCCAGGGAACATGCACCTATAGCCATTAAGGCATCCGGCGTGTCTTGCGTTATTGCCAATAGTTTCGCCCGGATTTTCTACCGCAATGCCATTAATATTGGGCTGCCTATTTTGGAATGTCCGGAAGCGGTCAATACCATCGAAAGTGGGGATGAAGTCGAAGTTGATTTTGATTCAGGCAAGATAACAGATGTTACTAAAAATCAGACTTTTCAAGGACAGGCCTTTCCTGAATTTATGCAGGAATTAATCTCGGCTGGTGGTTTGGTAAACTACATCAATAAAACATTATAAAGGAAAGGACAAAATGAATTATAAAATAGCAGTAATAAAAGGGGACGGTATTGGTCCAGAAATTGTGGAAGCAAGTACGCGGGTACTCGATCGGGTAGGAGAAATATTTGATCATACCTTTGACTATTCTCAGGTTTTGGCTGGTGGGATTGCTATTGACCAGTGCGGTACGCCGCTTCCCCAGGAAACTGTAGATATTTGCAAAGCAAGCGATGCCGTTCTTTTGGGCGCTATGGGAGGTCCCAAGTGGGATGATCTGCCAGGGGATAAACGCCCGGAAGCCGGTCTTCTTGGAATTCGTAAAGCTTTAGGGTTATTTGCCAATTTACGACCTGCAGTTCTCTTTAATGTTCTTCGGGATTCTTCACCTTTGAAACCTGAAATCATTGGAGACGGCTTGGATATTTTGGTTGTTCGCGAATTGACCGGGGATGTCTATTTTGGGGAAAAACATCGCGAAGGGGATGAATTTGCCTCCGACTTGATGAATTATTCCCGCCCGGAAGTGGAACGTATTGCCAGGGTTGGTTTTGAAAGCGCAATGAAAAGAAATAAAAAACTTCACTGTGTTGATAAAGCCAATGTATTGGAAACGTCCCGCCTGTGGCGTAAAATCGTTACAGAAGTTGCGCAGGATTATCCGGAAGTGGATGTTGAATATTTATATGTTGACAATGCCGCCATGCAACTGGTGCTCAACCCGCATCAATTTGATGTTATTTTAACGGGTAATCTGTTTGGAGATATCCTGTCAGACGAATCCAGTACATTAACGGGTTCCATTGGAATGCAGGCATCAGCCAGTCTGGCAGAAGGCAGTTTTGGAATGTACGAACCGATTCACGGATCAGCTCCGGATATTGCAGGGCAAAATAAAGCGAATCCTATTGCGACAATTTTATCAACGGCGATGATGTTGCGTTATTCCTTTGGACTTGAAAAAGAAGCTCAAGCGGTAGAAGAAGCAGTACAAAAAACGTTGGATCAAGGGTATCGTACAGGTGATATTGCTACCGAAAAAGAATCGGTCATTGGCTGTGTGGAAATGGGCGAAAAAATAATCGCAAATTTATAAAGGGGATAAAATGAAAGAAACCAAAAAAGTTCAGCGGACACAGGCCGCGTTTGCTTTATTTAATGCATTGGGCTTAACGGAAGAAGAAATGAACCGGCCTTTGGTTGGTGTGGTTAATTCTTTTAACGAAATTGTGCCGGGTCATATGAACTTGGATAAAATTACTGAAGCGGTTAAAGCCGGTATCAGAATTGCCGGTGGAACCCCGATTGAATTTCCGGCAATTGCGGTTTGTGATGGTATTGCGATGGGACATCAGGGAATGAAATATTCTCTTGTTACCCGGGATTTAATTGCAGACTCCACCGAATGTATGGCAATTGCGCACCGCTTTGATGCCATGGTGATGGTTCCCAATTGTGATAAAAATGTACCGGGACTGCTGATGGCAGCAGCCCGTCTTAATCTACCCACGGTTTTTGTCAGTGGCGGTCCGATGATGGCTGGTCATGTTTCAGGAGAAAAAGTCAGCTTTTCAAAAATTTGTGAAGCCATTGGAGCGTATACAGCAGGAAAGCTTTCAAAAGAAGCCCTGGATGATTATGAATGCAACACGTGCCCAACCTGTGGATCTTGTTCCGGAATGTACACGGCTAACAGCATGAATTGTTTGACCGAAGCCATAGGAATGGGGCTTAAAGGAAACGGAACCATTCCGGCAGTGTATTCTGAACGGCTTCGACTGGCTAAACATGCTGGAATGCAGGTGATGGAAATGATCGAAAAAGACATTCGTCCAAGAGATATCATGACTGAAAAAGCATTTTACAATGCGCTTACAGTGGACATGGCTCTGGGATGCAGTACCAACACCATGCTTCACCTTCCAGCCATTGCTCATGAATGTGATGTGACGATAAATCCGGATATGGTCAATGCCATTTCAGATAAAACGCCAAATCTATGTCATTTGGCACCGGCAGGTTCGACACATATGGAAGATCTCAACGAAGCTGGTGGGATTTATGCTGTTATGAATGAGCTCAACAAAAAACAGCTGCTTCATACCGACTGCATGACGGTTTCCGGTAAAACAGTCGGAGAAAATATTCAGGGAGTTGAAAATAGAGATCCCGAGACGATTCGTCCGATTGATCATCCATTTAGTCCTGTGGGCGGTCTGACGATGCTTCGTGGGAGTCTTGCACCAGAAACATCTGTTGTCAAACAATCGGCTGTTTTGCCGGAAATGTTAGTCCATGAAGGACCAGCCCGGGTTTTTGAAAGCGAAGAAGAAGCACAGGAAGCGATCAATGCGGGTAAAATTGTTCCAGGGGATGTATTGGTTATTCGTTATGAAGGACCAAAAGGTGGCCCGGGCATGCGGGAAATGCTTAATCCGACTTCAGCAATTATGGGAATGGGACTTGGAAATTCGGTGGCTTTAATTACGGATGGTCGTTTTAGTGGCGCGACGAGGGGAGCCTGTGTCGGTCATGTTTCACCGGAAGCAGCAGCGGGAGGACCGATTGCTTTTGTTAAAGACGGCGATCTGATTAAAATTGACATTCCGAACCGCCAACTTGATTTGGAAGTCGATGAAGCAGAAATGGCTAAACGCAAAGCAAACTGGAAACCAAAGAAGCCAAGCATTACCACCGGATATTTGGCCCGTTATGCCAAGCAGGTTTCATCTGCCAATGAAGGAGCAATTCTAAAATAAGATTTGCAGCGGAAAAGAGGAGCAATATGATAAATAAACAAATATTGAGGGGTTCCGAAATCGTTGTTCGCTGTTTACAGGAACAAGGTGTGGAATATGTTTTTTCTTATCCCGGAGGGAGTGTTATTCCACTGTTTGATGCATTTTACAGAATGGATCACGCTATCACGCAAATTGAACCATGCCATGAACAAAATGGTATTCATGCGGCCGAAGGATATGCGAGAGTCAGTGGAAAAGTTGGCGTTGGCATTACCACCTCAGGACCGGGAGCGACCAATGCGGTAACAGGTATTGCCAACGCGCATTTGGACTCAACACCACTGGTTGTTTTCACGGGACAAGTAACCCAGCAGTTATTGGGCAAGGATTCTTTTCAGGAAGTGGATGTCACAAGCATTACGTTGCCGATTACCAAGCATAATTTTATTATAAAAGACATCACGATGTTGGCACCGACCATTCGGGAGGCTTTTCGAATTGCTCAAAGTGGTCGTCCAGGCCCTGTTGTCGTTGATATTCCAAAAGATATTTTTCTTGCGCAAACAGAATATGGGGAAGAAAAACCCTATGCACTGGGGACTTCCAATCCAAGACCGCAACGCGATGCCGTAACCAGGGCTGCAGAATATATCAATATGGCAAAACGGCCGGTTATTTATGCCGGCGGGGGAGTCCTTAAATCAGGAGCCAGTAAGATGCTCGTTGAATTTGCTGAAAAAGCAGGAATTCCAGTAGCTAATTCCCTGATGGGGTTAGGATGCATTCCAAGGGACAATCCACTTTCCCTGGGATTTGTGGGTATGCATGGTTCTCAGGAATGTAATCTGGCAGTTATTAATTGTGATACATTGATTGCCATTGGAGCCCGTTTTTCAGACCGGGTTACCGGGAATATAAACGCGTTTATGCGGGACAAAAAGATCATTCAAATTGATGTGGATCCAACAGAATTTGAAAAGAATATTGAGGCCAACGTTCATATTTGTGCTGATATTTTGGACGCATTGCCGATGTTGAATAAGATTGTCAAGCCGGCTACCCATCCGGAATGGATTGCCAAAATCAAAGAATGGCCGTTACCGGAACGCTCTAAAGATGAATATTGTCCTAAAAACATTTTGACACATTTAAACAATACCTATAAAGATGCTTATGTGGTTACAGAGGTTGGGCAGCATCAAATGTGGGTTGGACAATACTGGCGTTTCAAATTTCCAGGACAATATGTCACATCTGGTGGTCTTGGCACAATGGGATTTGGACTTGGTGCGGCTATTGGGGTTCAATTGGCAAAGCCAGAGAAGGATGTGCTTCTGGTGGCTGGAGATGGCAGTTTCCGAATGAATTTTCAGGAACTTACAACAGTAAAGCGCTATAATTTACCCATTAAAATCATTCTCTTCGATAATGGAACGCTTGGAATGGTTCGGCAATGGCAGAAGCTCTTTAACGACAGACGGTATGCTCAAACCGATCTTAATGAAGGTGCTGTTGATTATCTCAAACTGGCAGATGCATTTCACATCCGACATTATAATGTCGAAAATCTGAATGACTTGGACCAAACATTATCGGAAATTAAAAATTTGAAGGAACCCGTTTTAGTTCGGTGCGCGATCTCCAATGAAGAAGGCGTGTACCCCATGGTTCCAGCAGGAAAACCTATTGATGAAATCTATTATGAATAATTAAAAAAAAGGCAGAGATCTCTGCCTTTTTTTATTGAATGACGCCTTACAAACTTAAATGAATCTTAAATGAAAAGCAAACTGAAAAAAACTTGCAAATTAAATCAAAAAAAACTTGCACAATGATAGGCATTCATTTATACTAGAAAAAGTTGGCTGTCTGCGATGAATTAAGAAGTTGCTGTTACTAATTCAGGTAATTCTTAAGGAGTATGTCACGATCATCGAATCGGGCGACAATCATTTATCAGAGCTGTATTATACAGCTTTTTTCTAAGGAAAAATAAGGAAACACCCGGATGGGTGGATAAGTGATTGATGTGCCTAAATGCTACGTACAAAAGGAGGAAATTTAGGTATGAGCAAACAAAAAATTAGAATCCGGCTGAAAGCTTTTGATCACAAATTGTTGGATCAGTCTTCCCAGCGAATTGTTGAAACAGCAAAACGCACAGGTGCTTCTGTTTCAGGACCCATTCCATTACCTACGGATAAGGAAGTGGTAACAATTCTGAGGGCTGTACATAAGTACAAAGACTCAAGAGAACAATTTGAAATGCGTACACATAAACGCTTGATTGATATCATTAACCCAACACCTAAAACGGTCGATGCGCTGATGCGCTTGAATCTGCCGGCAGGTGTGGATATCGAAATCAAGTTATAAAGTGGAAGCTCAGCCAAGTATTATGATCGCTTAGCGATCCAATGATCTAGGAGGAAAAATTGAAGAAAGCAATTATTGGTAAGAAAATCGGCATGACGCAGATTTTTACGGAAAACGGAACTGTTGTTCCCGTTACGGTGATTGAAGCAGGACCATGCACCATTCTTCAGAAGAAGACAATGGAAAATGACGGTTATGAAGCTGTTCAATTAGCGTTTGGGGACATCAAAGATAAGAATGTTGTCAAGCCGGTTAAAGGCCATTATGATAAATATGGCGTTGGCTACAAGCGCACCATCCGCGAATTCCGTTTGGATGACTGTGGCCCGTTGGAATCTGGTCAGGAACTTAAAGCAGATGTCTTCGAAATTGGGGATAAAGTTGATGTTTCCGGTAAATCCAAAGGGAAGGGATACGCAGGGTCAATCAAACGTCATGGTCAGCAAAGAGGCCCAATGGCTCACGGCTCAAAGTATCACAGAAGCCCAGGATCCATGGGTACATCTGCTTCTCCATCCCGTGTTCTTAAAGGAAAGAAGTTGCCAGGCCAGATGGGTAACAAAAATGTGACGGCATTAAATCTTGAAGTGGTTAAGGTTGACGCTGAAAATAATCTGTTACTAATCAAAGGTGCTGTTCCTGGCCCTAAAGGCAGCGTTGTTTCCATTAAAAGCAGCGTAAAGGCTTAAGAACCAGGAAGAAGGAGGAAGTCAAATGCCAAAGATGGATATATTAGATATGAAAGGCAACGTGGTTGGCGATGTAGAACTGAGCGAACGCGTGTTCGGTATTGAACCGAATGAACCTGTTGTTCATGAAGTCGTTGTTGCCCAATTAGCAAATAAGCGCCAGGGGACCAAAGGGTCGAAAACCCGTTCAGAAGTTCGTGGCGGTGGAAGAAAACCATGGCGTCAAAAAGGAACTGGCCGCGCCCGTGCAGGTACAAGCCGTTCACCACTGTGGATAGGTGGTGGGGTTGTGTTTGCACCAAAATCCAGAGATTACAGCAAAAAAGTCAATAAAAAAGTACGTAATCTTGCCATGCGTTCAGTATTTTCAGCAAAATATGCTGACAAGGAACTCCGGGTTGTCGATGCCATTAATATGGATGCGCCTAAAACAAAAGACATGGTTGAATTATTGAGCGCGATTGATGCAAAACAAGCACTGATCGTAACACCAGACAAAATTGAAACGGTCTATCGTTCTGCACACAATATTCCCAAGGTTACAGCATCGACAGTAAGTGAACTTAATGTATATGACATGTTAAAATATGATATTCTCGTTTTAACAAAAGATGCTTTAGATAAAATTGAGGAGGTATATGCATAATGAGAGATCCTCGAGACGTTATCCTTCGTCCAATTATTTCTGAAAGAAGTATGGATGAAAGTGAAAATAATAAATATACATTCCAGGTTGCCAAAGAAGCCAATAAGATTGAAATTAAAAACGCTGTTGAAGAAATCTTTGACGTGACGGTCATGAAGGTTTATACCATGAACATGAACGGAAAAGTAAAAAGACAGGGCAGAAATGAAGGCAGACGTCCAAACTGGAAGAAAGCGATTGTTAAATTAACACCAGACAGCAAAAGCATTGAATTCTTTGAAGGTGTATGATCTGGTTTAACCCGATAAGCAAAATGAAAAGGAGGTTTGCGAATAATGGGCATTATGAAATATAAACCGACGTCACCTGGACGTCGAAATATGAGTGTCAATACTTATGAAGAAGTAACAAAGCATGAGCCAGAACGCGCATTGCTACAACCACTCAAATCAAAAGCCGGCCGTAACGTTTATGGCCGTATCACCGTTCGTCATCAGGGGGGCGGAGTAAAAAGAAAATATAGAGTTATTGATTTTAAAAGAAATAAAGATGGTGTTCCAGGCAAAGTTGCGGGGATTGAATACGATCCAAACCGCAGCGCAAACATCGCCCTGATCCACTATCTGGATGGTGAAAAACGTTATATTCTTGCACCGCTTAAGTTAAAGGTGGGAGATACCATCATGTCAGGAGAAGATGCAGATATTACTGTAGGCAACTGTCTTCAGCTCAAGCATGTTCCGGTTGGTACATTGATTCATAATATTGAACTCAAACCAGGCAAAGGTGGTCAAATGGTTCGCTCAGCTGGTGCATCGGCCCAGTTGATGGCTAAAGAAGGCGATTATGCAACGCTTCGCTTGCCTTCTGGCGAAATGCGTATGGTGCGGTTGGAATGCCGTGGAACCATTGGAACCGTTGGAAACTTGGATCACCAAAACGTGCGAATTGGTAAAGCAGGACGGAAACGTCATATGGGCATTCGCCCGACAGTTCGTGGATCTGTTATGAATCCTAATGACCATCCCCATGGTGGTGGTGAAGGACGTGCACCAGTTGGTCGTCCAGGGCCAGTTACGCCTTGGGGTAAACCAACACTTGGTTTCAAGACACGTAAGAAGAATAAAGCGTCAGATAAACATATTATCAGACGTCGTAATGCCAAGTAATAGGAGGTTTATCAAATGAGTCGATCATTAAAAAAAGGACCTTTCGTCAGCGAAAAGTTACTTGAAAGAATAGAAGAAATGAACGAAAAGGGAGAAAAGAAAGTGATTAAGACCTGGTCAAGATCATCTACAATTTTTCCTCAGATGGTAGGTCACACCATTGCGGTCCATGATGGCCGTAAACACGTTCCGGTATATTTAACAGAAGACATGGTTGGTCATAAGCTTGGCGAATTTGCACCAACCAGAACTTTCCGCGGCCATGCCGGCGAAAAGAAAACAACTGTACAGTAGCCAAAGGAGGAAAAACATGGAAGCTAAAGCAACAGCAAAATTTGTCCGCGTTTCATCCAGAAAGGCTAAACTGGTTGCAGATGCTATTCGGGGAAAAAGAGTTGGGGAAGCACTGAGTATTCTTCAATTAACACCGAATAAAGCTGCCAGAGTCATTGAAAAAGTGGTTCTATCAGCTTATGCCAATGCGGAAAATAATCACAATATGAACACAGACGTATTATATATTGATCAAATCTACGCCAACCAGGGACCAACCTTGAAAAGATACAAAGCTGGCCCGCAGGGACGAGCTTTTCCAATCAAGAAGAGAACGTCACATATCACGGCCGTATTGAAAGAACAGGAATAAGGGGGTAACGAGATTTGGGTCAAAAAGTAAATGCGCATGGTTTTCGGGTTGGCGTTATCAAAGACTGGAATGCCAAATGGTATGCGAACGATAAAGATTTCGCAGACTACCTGATTGAAGACAATAAAATTCGCCATTATATTAAGAAAAGTCAATTCCAGGCCGGAATTTCCAAGATTGTTATCGAACGTTTTGGTAATAAAATCAAGATTCATATTCACACCGCAAAACCAGGAATGATTATTGGCCGCGGGGGTGCAGGAATTGAAGCCCTGAGAGTTGAACTGGAAAAAATGACAAAAAAGACGGTATATATTAATATCGTCGAAGTTAAAAATATCGATTTAGATGCACAGTTGATTGCAGAAAATATTGCTGGACAATTGGAAAGAAGAATTTCATTCCGCCGGGCAATGAAACAATCAATGCAACGGACGATGCGGGCAGGAGCAAAAGGAATTAAAACGGCTGTTGCCGGTCGTTTGAACGGAGCTGAAATGGCTCGCCGTGAACATTATGCTCAGGGTAATGTTCCGATGCAGACGTTGCGTGCAGATATCTCTTATGGTTTTGCAGAAGCGGACACCACATACGGTAAGATCGGTATCAAAGTATGGGTTAATAAGGGTGAAATCCTGACGGGAAGAGAAGATATCCTGGCTGAATCAGAAAAGAAAGACAGCAAAGGTGAAAAGAACAACCGTCGCAGGACTCCGCGTGCAGAAGCAAACTAAAGGAGGATGTTAAGATGTTAATGCCTAAGCGTGTAAAACGCAGAAGAGTACATAGAGGCCGCATGAAGGGAAAAGCAACCCGCGGCAATAAAGTGACCTACGGTGAATATGGCATCCAGGCTTTGGAACCTGCATGGATCACTTCAAATCAGATTGAAGCAGCTCGTGTCGCTATGACACGTTATGTCAAAAGAGGCGGTCAGGTTTGGATCAAGATTTTCCCGGATAAGCCTGTTACAGCAAAGCCAGCTGAAACCAGAATGGGTTCTGGAAAAGGGGCCCCGGAATATTGGGTAGCAGTTGTCAAACCGGGCCGTATCATGTTTGAAATTGCGGGAATTCCCGAAAATATGGCCAAAGAAGCGTTGAGACTGGCAGAACATAAGTTGCCGATCAAAACCAAAATTGTATCCAAGGCCGAACAGGAAGTTGCAGGTGAATAAGCATGAATAAGCAGATGAAAGAATTAAGAGATTTAACCAATGCTGATCTGGAAAGCAAATTAGGAGATCTCAAAGAAGAACTCTTTAACTTACGCTTTCAACATGCAACCGGTCAGCTCGATAACCCCATGAGAATCCGGGATGTTAAAAGAACATATGCCCGCATCAAAACCATTATCACAGAACGTGAAATGACTGGGACACAGGCATAGGAAGGAAGGATAGCTGATGGAACGTAACGAAAGAAAGACACGTATTGGCCGGGTAGTCAGCGATAAAATGGATAAAACCATTGTAGTTGCCGTCGAATCATTTATTAAACACCCGCTGTATAATAAACGTGTTAAAAATACGGTTAAATTTAAAGCCCATGACGAAAAAAATGAATGTCAGATTGGCGATAAAGTTAAGATTATGGAAACGAGACCTTTAAGCAAGCATAAGCGCTGGAGACTCGTCGAAATTGTGGAAAAAGCATTATAATCGGCGCGATAGGAGGTAATTCCAAATGATTCAACAAGAGACTCGATTAAAAGTCGCTGATAACACTGGAGCAAAGGAACTGTTATGTATCCGTGTTCTGGGGGGATCAGGCAGACGTTATGCAAATATCGGTGATGTCATTGTTTGCTCCGTGAAGAGTGCTGCTCCCGGTGGAGAAGTCAAAAAAGGTGACGTCGTAAAAGCAGTTGTTGTTCGTACCAAACGCGGCGTTCGTCGTGACGATGGCAGCTATATCAAATTTGATCAAAACGCTGCTGTTTTGATCAAGGATGATCAGAATCCCAGAGGGACACGTATTTTCGGACCTGTGGCAAGAGAGTTAAGAGACAAAAAATACATGAAAATCGTGTCTTTGGCTCCTGAAGTATTATAATTGGGAGGTGACCATATGGCAAATAAGATGCATGTAAAAAAAGAGGATGTCGTTCAGGTGATTTCCGGAAAAGACATCGGAAAAACTGGCAAAGTGATGGCTGTTGATTCTGAAAAACGCAAAGTAAAGGTTGAAGGAATTAACATTCAGACAAAGCATAAAAAACCAACTCAGCAGATGCAGCAGGGCGGTATTGTCAAAGAAGAAGGTTTTATTGACGCGTCCAATGTTCTGTTGATGTGTGATGCCTGCGGAAAAGGTGTCCGTACGGGAATTACCATTCAGGATGATGGCAAAAAAGTTCGTGTTTGTAAAAAATGCGGCAAGGTACTGGATTAATAGAGGAGTTTTGTTATGACAAGAATGCAGGAAAAATACCAAAATGAAGCTATTTCAGCTCTCAAGGATAAATTCCATTACAAAAATAACATGGAAGTGCCTCAATTGGTCAAAGTCATCATCAACATGGGGTTGGGTGATTGTAAAGATAATACAAAACTGCTTGAAGCAGCGGTTGGTGATCTGACAATCATTTCAGGACAAAAACCAATTGTAATTAAGGCAAAGAAATCAGTTGCTAACTTTAAGGTTCGTGAAGGTCAAAGCGTTGGTGCAAAAGTGACACTTAGAAGTGACAGAATGTATGAATTCTGTGATAAGCTTTTTAATGTAGCGCTTCCACGCGTTCGTGACTTCCATGGATTGTCAAATAAATCATTTGACGGTCGGGGTAATTATGCTTTTGGGATCAAAGAACAGCTGATCTTCCCGGAAATTGAATATGACAAAGTTGAACAAATTCGTGGGATGGACATTATGTTCGTTACAACGGCAAAAACCGATGAAGAAGCTCATGAATTATTGGCACAACTTGGCTTGCCTTTTGAAAGATAGGAGAGATAATTAATGGCTAAAAAAGCAATGAAAGAAAAACAGCAAAAGAAGCAGAAGTATTCAACACGTGAATACAATCGCTGCAGAATTTGCGGCAGACCCCATGCATATTTAAGAAAATATGGGATTTGCAGAATTTGTTTCAGAGAAATGGCCTACAAGGGAGAAATCCCTGGTGTCCGCAAAGCCAGCTGGTAAGCGAAGTAGAGTATCTAACGAAAAGGAGGGACTAGCATGACAATGACTGATCCAATTGCAGATATGCTCACGAGAATCAGAAATGCCAATAATGCAGGTCATAAAACGGTTGAGATTCCAGCTTCCAATGAGAAAAAGGCTATTGCTGCCATTCTTTTGGAAGAAGGTTACATAAAAAAAACAGAAGTGATTGACGATGAAAAACAGGGAGTACTCAAGATTACTATGAAATACGGGGAAGAAAAAAGCCGGGTAATTGCTGGCTTAAAACGTATTTCAAAACCTGGGCTTCGCGTTTATGTTGGTAAAGAAGATGTACCAAAAGTATTGAATGGTTTAGGGGTAGCAATTATTTCCACATCAAAGGGTGTTCTGACAGATAAAGAAGCCAGAAAAGCCGGTGTTGGTGGCGAAGTTATCTGTTACGTCTGGTAAACAAGGAGGAATGCATTATGTCGAGAATAGGAAAAGCGCCAGTTGCAATCCTCGATGGGGTCGATGTTAAACTTGACGGACACACCATCACGGTTAAAGGTCCAAAAGGATCTTTAACAAGAGACTTGCATCCGGATATGGGCATTGAAATTAAAGATGGCGAAGTTATTGTGACAAGACCATCAGACTCAAAATATAATAAATCATTGCATGGTTTAACCCGTGCCTTGATTGCGAATATGGTAACCGGTGTCACTACGGGATTTGAAAAAGCATTGGAAATTAATGGCATTGGTTATCGTGCTGAAAAGAAGGGCAAGAAACTTGTTATGAATTTAGGATATTCCCATCCAGTAGAAATGGAAGATCCTGAAGATATTGAAACTGTCTGTGATGGACAGAATAAAGTCATCGTCAAAGGAATCAGTAAAGAAGCAGTTGGTGCACATGCAGCCAACATTCGTGCCAAAAGATTGCCCGAACCTTACAAGGGACATGGTATCAAATACGTCGATGAACATATTAGACGTAAAGTTGGTAAAACTGGTTAATAATTAACCATGCCCGACAGGTAAGAAAGGAATAGTCAATGTTAAAGAAAATCGATAAAAACAAAGTTCGTATTAACAGACATAAAAGAGTACGCAGAAAGATCTCTGGTACGGCAGAATGCCCGCGTTTATGCGTGTTTCGCAGCAATAAGAACACTTCCGCTCAGATTATTTGTGACGTTCAGGGAAAAACCCTGGTATCTGCTTCAACACTGGATGCAGATGTTAAGTCAGAAATTTCCAATGGTGGGGATAAAAATGCTGCTAAAGCAGTTGGAACAAGTATTGCCAAAAAAGCATTGGCAGCTGGCATCGACAATGTCGTATTTGACAGAGGCGGTTATATCTATGCCGGCCGAGTCAAAGAATTAGCTGATGCCGCACGTGAAGCTGGCTTGAAATTCTAAGAGAAAGAGGTCTTTTAATGAGAAGAAATATTATTGACCCAACCGGTTTGGATCTTCAGGATAGAGTGGTCAGCATCAACCGCGTTACTAAGGTTGTCAAAGGCGGCCGTAACTTTCGATTCAGCTGTTTGGTTATTGTTGGAGATGGTAATGGTTTAGTTGGAATGGGCAAAGGGAAAGCAATGGAAATTCCCGATGCTATTCGCAAGGGCATTGAAGCAGCGAAAAAGAATTTGATTCGCGTTCCTTTGGTGGGAACGACCATTCCTCATCAAGTCCAGGGAATTGACGGTGCTGGAAAAGTATTACTTAAACCAGCTGGAAAAGGAACTGGGGTTATTGCAGGGGGTGCTGTTCGTGCCGTCTGTGAATTAGCTGGCATTAAAGATATCCGGACTAAGTCATTGGGATCGAACAATGCGCAGAATATGGTTAATGCAACTTTAGAAGGTTTAGATCGTTTAACAACGGTTGAAGAAGTTGCTGCAAAACGTGGCAAGAAACCAGAAGAAATTTTCGGTTAGGAGGTAGTCATGGCTAAGCAATTGGAAATTACACTAAAGAAAAGTCTGATTGGCCGTAATCCGAGACAGCGCGCGACCATCAAGGCACTGGGGCTCAGAAAAATCGGTCATACGGTAACCCATGATGATACACCACAAATTCGGGGTATGATCCATAAGACAGATTTTATGCTCGATGTAAAAGAAATTTAGGAGGGTCCGCATGAAGTTACATACATTAAGTCCTGCAAAAGGATCCCGCCGGAATACCAAGCGTAAAGGCCGGGGTACTGCAACCGGTCAAGGGAAAACAGGCGGCAGAGGCCAGGATGGTCAGAAGTCACGTTCAGGCGGTGGCGTTAGATTAGGATTTGAAGGGGGCCAGATGCCGCTTTCAAGACGGGTTCCTAAAAGAGGTTTTTCTAATTACAGATTTAAGAAAGAATATGCGATTGTCAATGTTGGCGATCTTAACGCTTTTGAAGACAATACTGTTGTTACACCAGAACTTCTTTTGGAATATGGGTTCATTAGAAAAAAATTAGCCGGAGTCAAAGTTCTTGGCGAAGGGGATTTAGAAAAAACATTGACCATTAAGGTCGATAAAGTAAGTAAATCAGCTGAAGAAAAAATAGTTGCTCGTGGGGGGAAGGTAGAGGTGGTTTAATGCTTTCTACTTTAAAGAATGCCTGGAGTGTGCCGGAAATACGCAAAAAAATTGTGTATACGCTGTTATTGCTATTCATTTACCGGCTGGGTTCATTCATTCCAGTACCGTATATTGATTCAACACAATTGGCAACTCTAATTGATGATGGCGGAATATTTGGATTGTTTAATATTATTTCCGGTGGTAACTTCGGGAACTTTACAATCTTTGCAATGGGGATAACGCCTTATATCAATGCATCCATTATCATGAATTTGCTGGCATTTGCAATTCCTGCATTGGAAAGTTTGCAAAAAGAAGGGGAAGAAGGGCGAAAAAAAATCGCTCAATATACCCGTTACTTAACAATCCTGCTGGCTATCGTTCAAGCATTGGGAATGAGTCTGTCATATTCAGATTTGTTGGTTGATAAAAATGTATTTACGGTGTTTGTTGTCGTTCTGGTTGTCACAGCCGGGACAACATTCCTGATGTACTTAGGAGAAGAAATCACAGAAAATGGCATTGGAAATGGGATATCACTTATTATTTTCATAAGTATTATTTCCCGGATTCCTAATGGAATCAGTAGTATCAGTCAATATATTCAAGCTGGAACACTCAATGTCGTTTCTCTCCTATTGTTGCTTATTTTTATTGTGGTAGCGACGATTGCAGTTGTTGCTGTAACAGAAGGGCAGCGTAAGATTCCAATCCAATATGCCAAACGCGTGGTTGGACGGAAGATGTACGGCGGTCAAAGTACACATATTCCATTACGTGTTAACATGGCAGGTGTTATTCCAATTATTTTTGCCAGTTCGTTGACTTTATTGCCGGCAACGTTAGCCAACTTCTTCCCAAATTCGGGATTTAGTCAGTGGGTTTCAAATTATCTGGCATGGGGTAAACCAATTACCACAATCATTTATGTGGTGCTTACCATTGCATTCACGTATTTTTATACTGCTGTAACCTTTAATCCATTTGATATTGCTGATAATATCAAAAAGCAAGGGGGATATGTTCCAGGGATTCGTCCAGGAAAACCAACAGTAGAATATTTTACAAAAATCATGAATCGTTTGACATTATTTGGCGGTATTTTCCTCGCATTGATTGCCATTATTCCTATTATTGTGGGAAGCTTTATGGGCGGAGTCAGTGTACAATTTGGAGGAACCAGTTTACTCATCGTCGTGGGGGTAGCTTTAGAAACTGTCAAGCAGTTGGAATCTGAAATGACCATGCGAAATTATCAAGGATTCTTAAAATAAGAATGGAGTGTGAATTACAATGAGAATCGTTCTATTAGGACCTCCAGGGGCCGGAAAAGGGACCCAGGCAAAAAAGATCGCTACACGTTATAACATTCCTCATATTTCCACCGGAGATTTATTCAGAGAAAATTTGAAAAACAAAACACCACTTGGACAAAAAGCGAAAGCATATATGGATGCAGGAAAGCTTGTGCCTGATGAATTGGTGATTGCTCTGGTTGAAGATCGTATTACAAAAGACGATTGTCGGTCAGGATATTTGCTGGATGGTTTTCCAAGAACGGTTGCACAGGCTTCCGCACTGGCGACATTCAACGAAAAACTTGGCAAGCCATTGAATTATGCTTTGAATATTGATGTGCCTGAATCACTACTCATCGAACGGATTGTTGGAAGACGGGTTTGTCCAAAGTGTGGCGCTTCATATCATATAGAATTCAACCCGCCAAAAGTTGATGGTCAATGCGATATTGATGGGGCGGATCTGGTTCAGAGAGCGGATGATTCTGAAGAGACGGTTAAGACAAGACTCAACGTGTATAATTCAGAATCGGCGCCATTGGTTGACTACTATCATTTTAAAGGAGTTCTTGTCAACGTAGATGGAAATCAAAAACCAGATGAAGTGACATCGGCAGTTTTTAACATATTAGATGGTGGTGCAAAATAGCATGATTAGCATTAAAAATGCGAATGAAATAGACAAAATGCGCGCTGCCGGCCATTTGGTCGGTCAGTGCCACGAATTATTAAAAGATGCCATTAAACCCGGTGTTTCAACCTTGGAGCTGGATACGATAGCTGAAAAATATTTTCGGGATCATGGGGCTATCCCCACATTTCTGGGGTATGGCGGCTTTCCAAAATCCATTTGTGCATCCATTAATGATGAAGTGGTCCACGGCATTCCCGGGGATCGTCGCCTGAAAGATGGTGATATCATTTCCATTGATTTAGGTGCAACTTTGGATGGTTATGTTGGAGATGCAGCCAGGACGCACGCGGTGGGTAAAATATCAGAAGAAGCGCAGCGCCTGATTGACGTGACACAAGAATCCTTTTTTAAAGGAATTGTTTTCGCTAAAGAAGGCTATCGTTTATCGGATATTTCCCATGCCGTTCAAGAGTACGTAGAATCGAATGGCTTTTCAGTTGTTCGAGATTATGTGGGACACGGTATCGGGCGTCAAATGCATGAAGATCCACCCATTCCAAATTACGGGAAACCAGGTCACGGCCCGCGGTTGGTTCCAGGTATGTGCCTGGCTATTGAACCGATGGTTAATGTTGGGACTTATGACGTGGAAGTATTGGATAATGACTGGACCGTTGTTACCCAGGATGGTAAGTATGCGGCTCATTACGAAAATACAATTACGATTACCGGAAAAGGCGATCCGGAAATTCTTACACTTTGCCAATAGGTGATCTATGAGCGATTGTGTGGAAGGTCAGATTGTTAAATCCATCGCCGGAAGAGACAAAAATACATTTATGGTTGTCGTTGGATTTCTGGAAGATGGTCAGGTATTACTTTGTGATGGAAATATTCGTAAAATCAGTCATCCGAAGAAGAAAAAGCTAAAACATTTGGCCGCAACAAAAACAATCAACATCGAAATTCAGGAAAAGTTGCGAGCTGGAAAAAAGATACAAAATGCAGAAATTAGAAAGATTCTCAAGCCTTGGCAATTGAAAACCAGTGCTGAAACAATAAAGGAGGTTTAATCAGTGGGGAAAAAAGACGTTATTGAGGTAAAAGGAAAAGTAATTGAGGCTTTACCAAATACTATTTTTCTAGTAGAATTAGAGAATGGGCATCAGATTACTGCTCATATTTCCGGTAAGCTTCGGATGAATTATATTCGAATTTTACCTGGTGATGAAGTCAGTTTGGAGTTATCACCCTATGATTTAAACCGTGGCCGTATTGTATGGCGTGGTAAAGGCAGATCTTAATCGATCAAAAAGGATAAAGGAGTCAAAGATGAAAGTAAGACCATCAGTTAAACCAATGTGCGAAAAATGCAAAGTCATTAAACGCAACGGACGTGTTATGGTTATTTGTGAAAATCCAAAACACAAACAAAGACAAGGGTAATTTGATCACTTATAATAAAGTGACAACAAAAGTGTGGCCGCGGCATTTGCCCACACTTATGATATAAAGAGGTTCGGGTTTTATTATGGCCCGGCGGACATGGACTGAAACTACTCACTTCAGCAGTCCAGATCATTATTCACATGATTTTTAGGAGGTACAAACCGTATGGCAAGAATTGCCGGAGTTGACTTACCGCGTGATAAGCGCATCGAAGTCGGCTTAACTTATATTTATGGCATTGGAAGAAGCACTTCCAAAAAGATTTTGGCAGAATTAAAAATCAACCCTGACACCCGGGGTAAGGATCTGACAGAAGGCGAAGTTAACGCACTTCGGAATATTTTAGATGAAAAATATACCGTAGAAGGTGACTTGCGTCGGGAAGTCAATCTCAACATTAAACGACTGATCGAAATTGGATCGTACAGAGGGTATAGACATCGTCGCGGACTGCCAGTCCGGGGACAAAGAAGTAAGACCAATGCGAGAACCAGAAAAGGTCCAAAGAAGACCGTTGGTCGCAGTAAAAAGACAACACTTTAAGGAGGTTGAAAGTTGGCTAAAAAAGTAGTTAGATCCAAAAAAAGAAAGATCAAAAAGAATATTGAACGCGGCCATGCTCATATTCAATCTTCTTTTAATAATACAATTGTAACAATCACAGATACGGCTGGAAATGCGTTATCTTGGGCAAGTGCAGGAGAAATGGGCTTCCGTGGTTCAAAGAAAAGCACACCTTTCGCAGCACAGATGGCATCCGAACAGGCAGCAAAGCTGGCGATGGAACATGGTCTGAGAACAGTGGAAGTAAACGTCAAAGGACCAGGGTCCGGACGTGAAGCTGCGATTCGTGCCCTGCAGGCAGCTGGGTTGGAAATTACCGTCATCCGTGACGTTACTCCAATTCCTCACAATGGTTGCCGCCCGCCGAAACGTAGAAGAGTCTGATTGGAGGTAATGATATGGCAAGATATACAGAAGCTTCATGCCGTCAATGCAGACGCGAGGGCATGAAATTATACTTAAAAGGTGAAAGATGTTATTCAAAGGATAAATGTGCCTTTGATAAGAGACCGACGCCACCAGGTGGTAGTCCAAAGCGAAGAACAAAGCTTTCTGAATATGGAATGCAGCTTCGTGAAAAACAGAAGGTCAAGAGAATTTACGGCGTTTTGGAAAAACAATTCAGCCATTACTTTGATGTAGCGGAAAAACAAAAGGGCATCACTGGTGAAAACCTGCTTTGTATTTTGGAAACGCGGCTGGACAATGCGGTATACCGTCTTGGTTTGGCAACATCCAGAAAAGAAGCACGTCAACTGATTCTTCATGAACATTTCCTTGTTAACGGTAAAAAAGTGAATGTTGCTTCTTATCAGGTTAGAGAAGGGGACAGCATCGAAGTTAAGTCAACAAGTAGAAAATCTCCTAAGTTTAAAGAAATCGTCGAAACAACTGAAAACAGAGCAATCGCACCTTGGTTATCCGCGGATTTGGAAAACTTAAGCGGCAAAGTGACAGGCAAACCTACCCGTGAAGATATTGACGTTGAAATTGCCGAACATCTCATCGTTGAATTATATTCTAAGTAGGGTATTGTTTTTGAGTTGCTCACCCTCACGTTATGGAAGATGGATAAGATATTAGGAGGGTCACGATTTAATGATCGAATTTGAAAAACCAATTATCGAAATAGTCGACAAATCTGAAGATAATACTTATGGAAAATTCGTTGTTGAACCTTTGGAAAGAGGCTACGGGACAACCTTAGGCAACAGCTTAAGAAGAATCATGCTGTCCTCATTACCAGGAGTTGCAATTACGACTGTCAAGATTGATGGTGTTCTCCATGAATTTTCGACCATTCCGGGCATTAAAGAAGATGTCATTGAAATATTGCTAAATTTAAAGGGTCTGTGTGCAGTGATGCACACCGATGAACCTCAGACCATTCGCATTGAAGCGAAGGGGGAAGGGGAAGTGACAGCCGGGGATATCATTGCAGATGCGGATGTAGAAATTATTAATCCGGAAATGCATATTTGTACAATGGCCAGTGATGCAGAACTACGGATGGAAATGTGTTTGGAAAACGGACGGGGTTATGTTCCGTCTGAAAAGAACAAATATCCGGGGATGCCCATTGGTACCTTGCCAATGGATTCTATTTTTTCACCGATCCGGAAGGTTATCTTCCGGGTGGAAGATACCCGTGTTGGCCAGGTGACGGATTTTGATAAACTTACCCTGGAAGTTTGGACCGACGGAACAACAACGCCGGAAGAAGCTTTATCCTTGTCCGCAAAAGTCTTAAATGAACATCTAAAATTATTTATTGACTTGACGGACACAGCCAGCAATGTTGAAATTATGGTTGAAAAAGAAGAAAGCGAAAAAGAACGTATTCGTGAAATGTCCATTGAAGAACTGGAACTGTCTGTCAGATCCAGTAATTGTTTGAGAAGAGCGAATATTGATACAGTAGAAAAACTGACACAGAAAACAGAAGAAGACATGATTAAGGTGCGTAATTTGGGGCGTAAATCCTTGAATGAAATCAAGCACAAGCTGTCCGAAATCGGTTTATCCCTGAGTCAGGAAGAGAAGACAAAGGAGTAAGTAATGGCTGGTTATAGAAAGTTAGGACGCCCAACAAATCAGAGAAAATTGATGTTGAGAAATCTGACCACTGCCTTGCTGGAAAAGGGTCAGATCGAAACCACCGTGACCCGTGCCAAGGAAGTTAAACGGATGACCGACAAGATGGTAACGCTAGGTAAAAAAGGCGATTTACACGCAAGAAGAAGAGCATTGGCCTACATTACAAAAGAAGATGTAGTGACCCATTTGTTTGAAGAAATTGCACCTAAATATGAAGATCGTCAAGGTGGATACACACGTATTTACCGTATAGGGCCTCGCCGTGGTGATGCTGCGGAAGTGGCAGTGATTGAATTAGTATAATCAATTGCAAGGGGGTTAGACCGAAACTGGTTTAACCCTTTTTTT
>JAQWCN010000062.1 GCA_028705955.1 Eubacteriaceae bacterium | reverse complement strand
CCCATTGACATAAAGTAAATATTGGAGCAAATACACAAGCTCGGTTTGACCACTCCCCAAGGCTACATTGTGTTCACCCGCCTGTGCTGCGGTGCCGGGTCCAAACACGCCATTTGGTTCATCGATTCCAACGGCAGCCTGAAATGCATATAACAGCGCATTACAAGTGTTTCGTCCATAAACGCCATCACAGGGGCAAATGTTTAAGTCTTTCCAGAAATAGTCGCTATACGAGCGGTTTAATGCTTGCTGAATCTGTCGGATACGGCTGTCGCCGCCCGAAATAAGCACAACGGCATCGGTGCTAAGAAGCCCTTTGAAAATTTTGGGCGTGACGGTGCTATTTCCTGAGAAGCCGGCAGCCATTTCAAACATATTAACACCGGAAATCGTATCGATATCAAATTTCCCGGTTAAATCTGCAGATGAGAATCCCTTGCACCACAGTGCACCCTGAAGGATTTTTACAATGTTGCCCGTGCTGGATGAATTAAGGGTTGGACAGGCTGCTGCTGTTGCCGGGCCGAATTCTCCGGTGGGGGAAGAAATGCCGATTTCAAGCTGGAGGGCTGAAATTAAGGAAGCCACAGTGCCATTTCCGGTGGCACCATCCTCGTCGCAGTGAATATAACCCGATCGTCTTGAATAGGTATTATTTAACCATACCTGTGTCATTAATACTTTTTGATCCATTTGTAATCTCCTAATTATTTTTTAAATTCGTTTAGTAACCAGAACCGTCATATTGAAGATGGGTGAATCCGTCTCCGACATAGCCATAGGTAAAGCCATTTTGCAAACCAATTTCCAGTAGATCCTCATAACTGCAAGCCCCTAAAGTATTGCAATCAAAAGCGCGACCGAGCAGATGTCTGGAGGTAGAAGAGCTTCCTGACAGGCTTGCATTATAATCGGGGCATCGGACACCACTGGTGATTTGGATGGCTGAGCCAATCGCTTGTCGTGTTCGTTCCAAGCAGCGCAGTGCCGTGTGGTTGAGCACTTCCGGATAATGCATACAATTAATGGAATGTAGGGATGGGGTGTCATCTTCAGATATTGCGATACCACAGCCAAACTCAGCACTGCTAAAGTGATCTGTTAATGAAATCCCTTGTGTCAGGAGTAAACAGGCCCTTTGTTGGCATTCCCACCCCCAGAGACCACCATCAACAGTAAGTGCATTTTCCTCTTCAAACTTCCGAATCAAGGTCCGGCAGCAGCTGTTATCACCAGGTACACCTAAGATACCGTCATACCCTGCATCACCAAGGGCTGTTTCACCATAAATCCAGGCTAAAAATTGTTGGATACTATGGTTTGACCATAAATCAAGATTTGCCATTTTGCTTCACCTTTGTGGTACTTGGGGGTGCGTCACTAATTGTGGGTGTTGTGGGATCAACAAGGATTCCAAGGGCAACAGCACAAATAACAATGGCATCCATAATTTGCTTGAGCAGTTCCAAATTCAAATTGATATCGCCCATAAAGCTTTGAAGATATTGCAGGATGAGGATGATTAAACCAGCACAAGCAACCCAAAAGGCTTTGTTTTTTAAGCGGACTTTGAAATTCAATAAATACCACCTCCTTTTATGGTTGGACCAAAAACCATTGTCGCGACTCAATAAAATAGCTTTGGTCCATGCATAAAGTATAGCGTGTTTTTTACGTCAATACTGTGCTCTCATTGTGACTAATTTATTTTGCGTGTCTTTGCGGCAACATGGCGGATATAGTCGTAGTCATAATCAAGCATTTCTGCAATTTCAATTAGGGATAAGCCTAAATACTGCTGCAGATAGAATACTTTTCGTTGGGTGCCTTTTAGTCTTGGGATAATGGATTCAATATGTGCAATATTCTTTTTTAATAAGCGTTCGATTCGAGTTTGTTCTTGGAGTGCGTCTTGAACGGATTGAATTTGCTTCAGAACAGATTTTTTCTCCAAAAGATCAGTGTAGGGAATAGAGGCCGATTCTATTTCCAGTTGAACTTTTAAATCCTTCAAGCGCTGAATTTCTATTTCAGTAATTTCTAATTCTAGGCGCATATTGATAACAGAGTGATCATCATTAAGATAATTCATTTAGTCCTCGCTGTATTTTAGTTTTTGGAATTCCATAAATACAAGGATATTATAAGAAATAATGACAGAAAAGTACTTAAAAAGCTTTATAATTATGGAGTTAATCCTTATAATTATGGACTATCTGAATTAGACTTCAATATTTGCATTGAGTCAGACATATTTTGCGTTGATGCATCAAGTATTGATTTTTTTTGTAAACGTGATATTTTAAGTTTAGAAAGGGGTGAATCCAATGGAGAATTGTGATTAATTAACTATTGTTCATATTTATGAAATAATGCTTTGCGGGGCATTAAATAGAAAGGGGTAGTAATAATGAAAAAGGTTTATCAAAAAATTATGACACTCGTTTTGGTAACGAGTATATTTATGGCTTCTGGCTTTGTTTTCGCACAAGAGGCTGATAATATTGATAGGGAAAATAACGATTCATTGGATAACTTCGTACAAGAAATTAGAGTGAATCCAGGGGAGACCGCTACAATACCTGTGCAAGGAAGAATATATATCGGCCCAGAATATGTTACAATTGGATCAGGTGTTTCTGTTGGAGGACGTCATGATTATGATGGAAATCAGATGGGGTATGAAGTACAAGCACGATTTTCTGATGAATCTACTGATGGAAGTGGACAAGCTATCGAATTTTTAGAATATAGCTACGGCAGTGGAATTATAAGACATTCTGGAACGTATTACGTAGATAACATCAATAGAAAAGTTGGAGATCATATTTCGATCAATCAAAGCCGATGGTACTATTTTCAATACCATAATGATACCAACCAAGCTATAGATATTACTATTAGATCGTATAGTTGGTGGGCATAGTAATTTTACAAGTGTCTAAGCATTAAAAGGTAGAGTGTATGCTGAGTGTTGAGCTTTTCTTATACTTAGCATACATTTTTTTGTGATTGAAATAAAATTAAAAGTCAGGACTTTGGGTTAAAAATAATAGTAAAATGCGTTAAAAAGCACAATTGAAACACAGATAACTTATTCATTTTTCTTTATACTAATAGTGTAAATCACTTATTGCTAATTCAGTCGCGACGGTAGTAGTAGTTTACAATTTAAGTATTAGGAGATTAACATAATGGATCAAATGGTATTAAAAACACAAAAGTGGTTAAATAACAAATTTGGAAGTAACATTAGCTTTGGAACTGTTGTAGAGGATGGCGAGACGGGTTGGGGTACAATTTATGGATTGACGCGGGCCTTTCAAATTTGTCTGGGGATTACCGACACGGCGGATAATTTTGGCCCGACGACTGAGCGGCTTTTTAATCAGCGCTTTCCAAATGGTATTCCTCAACAGAAGGATAATGATAGCAGTACCAGTGAGTTTTATGGTATCATTCAAGGAGCATTATGGTGCAAAGGATATAGCACTGGTGCCAGTGATATCACACTACATTTTTATGATGGGACTGGCAGTGCAGTCAAACAGCTGAAACAAAATGCGGGTATTAGCTATAATACTGCGACGGTGACATTGAACCTGATGAAGGCACTGTTATCAATGGATCAATTTGTGACATTATCTGACTACGGTGGAACCGTGCAGATTTCTGCAATTCAGCGGACGTTAAACTCCAAATATGAAGCTTATATTGGATTATCACCTTGTGATGGTTTGTATGGACGGCGCATAAACGAATCAATGATCAAGGTTTTACAGGCTATCGAAGGCTATAGTGTTGAAGATGCCAGTGGTAATTTTGGAGATGGAACCAAAGCAAATTTGCAGAATTTGATTTTGCCAGAGATCACCAATAGTGAAGCGGTTCTGTTGGTTCGCTATGGTTTGGTCTGCAATGGTTATACTGATGTGAATATTCTTTCATCGACTTGGGATTCGGCGTTAGCCCAGGCAATCCTGACTTTCCAAGCTGATTTAGCGCTGCCTCAGACGGGGATTGTCGATGTCAATACCTGGATGTCATTGCTGTTGAGTAAAGGCAACCCGGATCGAAGCTGCTTAGCCTGCGATACGCGTTTTGAAATGACCGATGACAAGCTGGCTTATATTGATGCACTTGGAATGACTATTATTGGTCGATATCTTTCCGGCGGTGATTTTAAGGAATTGCGACGGGGAGAAGCACAGAGGATACTTAGTTCTGGAAAACAGTTTTTCCCGATTTTTCAGGAATCGGGTGCAGATGCTGAGTATTTCAATGCTCAAAATGGGATATATGATGCAGAGCCTGCTACCGCTGCGGCGATGAATTATGGGGTTCCTGAAAACTCCGTTATCTATTTTGCAGTTGATTTTGATGCCCAGGATAGTGCTATTCAAACTTCAGTTATGCCTTATTTTGCCGCACTGGCGTCAAATATGAGCCAATATTCAGTAGGGATTTATGGAACGCGCAATGTATGTTCAAAAGTTATTGCAGCGAACTATGCGGAGGCAGCCTTTGTAAGCGACATGTCCACGGGGTACAGTGGGAATATGGGATACAAGATTCCGTCACAATGGGTATTTGATCAATTTTATGAGGATACAGTTGAAACCGCAAGTGGTAGTTGGGATATTGATAAGGTAGCCTATAGTGGTTATAGAAATGCTGTAAATAGCTTAAAAGATTTTGGATATCTTGGTGGACAAACCCAAAACGTTCGTGATGGCAGAAATAATATGTTTTGGGAGGAGATGAATGGAATTTCATCTTCTAATGGCCGTGCAATTCGTGTGTTAGCAACCTCCATGAATATCACAGTTCATTATAACAGTAATACAAGCGATGCAATAGGGCGAGTAAAATTGACCAATGGTCAGGACGTCATTAGGCTATTTAGAGTGAGTAATGGTGGGGACGTAACGATTAGTGTTCCTATTAGTTATGGGGATGTGTTTGTTCTGTCCTATGAATCGGTTATAGAAGGGGCTGGTCTTGTAGCTGGAGATTTTGTGACATATGTAACAACTGATGCTTTAGTATAAAAACATCTCGGGGAAATTGATATTAAATAAGGAAAGGGTTTATAATGAAGCGAAAAGTATTAAAAATCATTGGAATTTCTGCAATTAGTTTGTTTTTTATCTTTGTGGTCTTTATGGTTGTAGCTTTTATATACTCAATATATAGTGAAAAAAAGCAAACAACTGAATTAAATCCTTTACCAACGCCCTTAGTGACAATTTATCCCCAAAAGAATTATGCGGACAAGTATGCAGAAACGGTTAACGCATTTTATATGGATTCTATCGGATATAATATTGCAGGTCCTGTTCATGAAGATTCGGATAATAAAAATAAGGGCTATCTCGATTTATATGAAAGCGCACATTTAGTCAATGGTCGAAAAATGATGGGGAGAGTAGAATTTAGCAATGACGCTGATTCATATGGGAAGTATTATAATGAAGAGTATCCGCTCACTTTTTCAGTAGATCTTGAAGATTATGACACTAATTATCAAACACCAGAAGATATTGCTCTGTTAAGTGATGATGAAATTAATGATATTCTTTTATTTTTACTAATTCCGATATATCCAAACGTTTCGATAAACGAGATAAAGACTGCCCGGAATAGTGACCCCAATAGTCGTGAAATACTGTCAGATTTTAAGATTATGAGTAATACGGCTAAAGGTCCAAACTATCGCGCTCGTTTTAAAATGTCCTTCTGTATTCAGAAATGGTTTTGATTAGGACAGATCAAAAAACAGCCAGGTTTCACACGTATCGTGAAACCTGGCTGTTTTTTAAATCCCACGCTGAAAGGCATAAGCCTCATATTTTCGGATAATCTCTGCCCGTTGCCGATAGCTAATATCCGCAAGATAGCCTTTTTGTAAATGGAACTGGTAGCCTTTGTAAAAGAGAACCCGGTCCATATTGATGATAAAGCTGCGATGGGTTTTTAGAAAATGAAAGGGCAGCAGCATCTTTTCAAGATTAGAGATTTTTTCTCTGGTAATGTATTTGTTGGTAAGGGTGTAAATTGAAGTTTTTCGATTTAGGGATTCAATCATGATGATGTCATCATAGGGGAGGGCGATGTGCTTTTGGTCAACATCCAGAAAAAGCTTGGTTTTTTGCTTTTTCCAGGAGTTTACGCCCCGTAAAAGGGCCTGTTCCAATCGATGGGGGTCCAAGGGTTTTAGAACATACTGAAAGGTATTGAGCTCATAGGTATCAATCATGTATTGTGAGTGGCTGGACACAAAAAATACAATGCAGTTTACCCTCCTTTTTCGCAATTCCGTAATGGTTTCGAGCCCGTTGCGTCCCGGTGGCATTTCGACATCGATAAAAAGAAAATCAACTTCTTTAGGTTGAGGGGAGGCAGAATCGGAAAGATACCAATTCAGAAGATCCTCACCAGAGTAAAATCTTATGAAATTGGGCTCTATATTCTGTTTCTGTAAAAAAACGTTAACTTGTGTTTCTAAAGTCGTTACAAAGGCTGGGTCATCATCACAAATTATAATGTTTAACATTTTTTTGCTCCTTTCGCGGTGAGATATTTTCTAAGGTAACGATAATGGTGAAGTATCCATCCATGATGTTATAATTGGCCAGTCCATTATAATGCTCTGCAATTTCCTGGATGGTAGACAAGCCAAAACCATGGTTTTGGGTATCTTTCTTGGTCGTCTTTTCTAATGATTTGTGAATGGTTGGGTTTTCACAGTAAATCCTCAGACAGGAAAGATCGGTATCGTATTTAACGGTAAACACAATTTTAGGATGGTTTATTAAACTAATTTCTGTAGCTTCAATAGCATTATCAAGAAGGTTTGCGCAAATAAAGGAAATATCTATTTCATCGACAAAAAGGCTTTCTTTCCCCAGAAGGGCAATGGTCGATTCAACAGCAATGCCTTTATCCTTTGCTGCTTGAATCTTTGAGGAGAGGACAGCGTCTAATCCTTCATATCCAGTAAGGACTAGCCGGTCCTGGCTCTGCGAGTTTTCTAAAAGCTGAAGCAGAACATTTTCACATTCCTCCATTTTCTTTCCCTGAACTAACCCTAAAAGATGTGTGTAGCTTGCCTTCATATCATGTCGAGTTTTACGAAGATTGTGGTATTCCTGGGCGACATCCTGTTGGTGTTCTTTTTTAAGTGTTATATATTTTTTTAAAAAAGAATAATGTTGCTTTTCAAGCTCAAAGTTCAGCATGTTTCGGACAATATTGATAAGAAAAACGTTAGAAACAAAGATAAGAATGATTATTACAAAACATAAAGAATATTTGATGGTCATATTTGTTTCTCGGAAAACCGTCCAAACGAGAAGAATCATGATGATGATGGAGGTAATTGGATAAATGTAAATTAGATTCTTTTGCCATATTGAGAATTCTTTACGTTTAGTTCTTTTTATCAAAGTTATAAGAATGAGCATTATAAAACTGCTAAATAGAATTAAAACCGACGAAAAGGCATAGTTAGTATTGGAGTCTAAGTAGGTAGTAGATACATCTAATTGAACAAGAATAACTGTGGCTAACAATTCTGCGACTCCTGTAATTATTACAGAAATAAGAATAGTGAATAAGCGCATTTTTATACTATCCTTATAAAAGAAAGATATTAATGAAATACTAAAAACAGTCAATATAAAAGAACTGATTGGACTAATATGTTGGTAAAAAAGAAGATATGTAAATAATATTGGTATGAGTGTTAGATAAACATAAAATATGAATGATTGACGAATTTCCTTCGGGGAAGAGAGCGTATCAAAAATCATAAAAGTAATCAAGTATTTTACAACAAAACTAATTAATATAAAAATCATTTTTTTTCCTTCTATATTATATTATCAATATAATATCATAAATTAAGACTTAAGAATGTGATTTTTAAAGTGAATTATCTTATGATTATGCAAAATGTATTTAGTTTTGAAATTCAAAGGGATATTATCAAATAAAAAGGAGTAAAAAATGAAAAAAATCAAAACTTTTTTACTAAGAAATATGTGTTTACTGTCTGCTTTAGTTGTTTGCCTAGTACAAAGCTCAGACTCATGCTTGTTTTTTAGTTATCAGCCAGAAATTCCTGAAGAATTAAAAAAGAAAAGCTCATGATTAATCATATTGCAAACTGTATCACTGCAATTTGTTTGAAAGAAGGTGTCATATCAGAAGAAAAAGAAATTGAAATAAAATTTGGTCTTGAAGAACTAATCTTCTTATTAATAAATCTAGTCTTTATGGCATTACTAGCGGTGTTTTCTCATGAAATCCTAAAAGGATTTCTGTATTGTGTCGTTTATATTTCTTTAGCCAGGCTGGTTGGCATCTACCATGCAAAAACACGATTCAGCTGTTTTTGCAAGACGATCTTTATGTTTGCTGCGTATTTAGTTGTTATGAAGAACTTCCCACTAGCACTACAGGGATATGGAACGGTGGTTGGTGCGCTTGTTTTCTGTATAACTGCGTGGTTATTAACGCCCGTAACACATAAGAACAAGGTTCTAACTGAGCGACAAAAACAGGAAAACCGGAACAAGGTTCTAAGATATTCCGTTGTTTATCTCGTTGTTACAGCAATACTCATGGGAATGAATCAAATTCAGTATGCATTTGCCATTAGTGTTACCTTGTTGTGGGTTGCGGTACTTGCTATTTTGGGTCAAATCTTTAATGAGAAATAAAAGAAAGGTCATGAAGAAGGCAGAATCGCTCATCGTACAAGGTGCTGT
>JAQWCN010000061.1 GCA_028705955.1 Eubacteriaceae bacterium | reverse complement strand
AATTCAGGCAGGTCTGGGATTTGCATTCTACGGTGTGATCTTTGGGTGTAGTCTCGGCGTGATTTTGTCGGTACTTCATTGTTACACGGCCATTGCCATTGGTCAGCTGGCCAACCAGCACCGGGTGTTGAGCGCGGTTGGCGCGTATGTGGGCATTAACATCGTGCTTGAAGTGGTGGTCATGATTTTGGTGGCGGCGCCTGGCCAATATGTCGCCCAATGTTTTGACACGGCGTCCATGGCAACGGCAGTCGGACTGGGGAACAGCATTGTGGGCTGCGTTTTGGTCTTTGAGTGTGTCCTCTGTGCCGCTTTCTTCTTTATCATCAATTATATTTTTAACCGTCATTTGAATTTGGAATGATAAACAAGCGGCTCCAGCCGCTTTTTTTAGTGGCTTGGGGATGAATGCTAGACGTGCTTATTTTTTTGAGGTATAATGTAAAAATAATTATCATGAATGAAAATATCTGAAAACAGCATGTAAGACAGTTAGAAATAAGACTTGTGGAGGTTTAGTATATGTGTGGATTTGTTGGCTTTACCAATAATATTAATAACGCTGATTCCGTTTTGGAAGCAATGAAGGACACCATCCGGCACCGCGGCCCCGATTCAGAAGGATCCTATATTGATGACGATATCGCCATGGGATTTCGCCGTCTGAGTATCATTGACCTGGCGGGGGGTGATCAGCCGCTGTTTAATGAAGACAAAACGAAAGTGCTGACTTTTAATGGTGAAATTTATAATTATCAAACGCTTCGGGAAGAATTGATTGCCAAAGGTCACACCTTTCAAACCAATTCCGATTCAGAAGTGTTGGTCCATGGTTATGAAGAATACGGAACGGCCCTTCCCAATAAATTGCGGGGGATGTTTGCTTTTGTGATTTGGGATACCAAGAAAAAGGAACTCTTTGGCGCCCGGGATTATTTTGGTATTAAACCCCTTTACTACGCACACATGAACGATACCTTGATGTATGGTTCAGAGATTAAGGCGTTCCTGCCGCACCCCAACTTTAAAAAAGAACTCAATACAGAAACGTTGGAAAATTATCTGTCCTTCCAGTATTCACCACTGGCGGATACATTCTTTAAGAATGTTTATAAGCTGATGCCGGCACATTATTTCCTGTATAAAGACGGAAAAATTAAAACCGTCCGTTATTGGACACCAAGCTACGACGTGGATGAATCCAAGAGTCTGGAAGATTGGACAGATACCATTGAAAAAAGTTTTGCGGATTCGGTGGAAGCCCATAAAATTGCTGATGTCGAAGTTGGTTCTTTCTTGTCCAGCGGGATCGATTCCAGCTATATCACAGCTCAGGCCCAGGTGGATAAATCTTTTACGGTTGGTTTTGCAGGCGATCAGTATAACGAAATCGGTTACGCCGACGAATGTTCCGATGCCATTCATATCAATAATAAAAGTAAGGCCATTACGGAAGAAGAATATTGGGATACGCTGCCAACCCTGATGTATCATCTGGATGAACCGCTGGGGGATCCGGCGTGTATCGCTTTGTACTTCGTTGCCCACGAAGCGTCCAAAGAGGTTAAAGTTTGCCTGTCTGGCGAAGGGGCTGATGAAATGTTCGGGGGATACAATTCTTACGCTGAACCGCTTCGTTCCGAAAAATACTGTGAACTGCCCAAGGGGCTCCGGGGATTTTTTGGATCAGTTGTGGATAAGATGCCGCCTTTTAAAGCGAAAAATTTTGTTTACCGTCATCGCGGAAATTTGGAAGACTGGTTTCAGGGCAATCCGAACGCCGGTTTTTCTGAACGGGAACGCAAAGCGTTGTTAAAGGTTCATACCAATGCGCCAAGCCGTAAAGAAATGGTCATGCCTTTTTATGAAAAAGTCAGCAATGACGCCGATGTATTAAAAATGCAGTATGTGGATATGCATATGTGGCTGGCGTCGGATATCTTGTTGAAGGGAGATAAAATGAGCATGGCCAACTCGCTGGAAGTCCGGGTGCCTTTCCTGGATAAAGAGCTCTTTAAAGTGGCCAGACAAATTCCAACCCGTTACCGGGTGGACGAAACCAATACAAAAGTGGCGCTGCGGAAAGCAGCACTGCGTCACCTGCCGGAAAAAACAGCGGATAAAAAGAAACTGGGATTCCCGGTTCCGTTAAAATACTGGCTGAAGGAAGATAAATACTACAATAAAGTTAAAACAGCCTTCCATACCGATATCGCAGAAGAACTGTTCAATACAGAAATTTTGGACACCATGCTGGATGATTACCGGGAAGGCAGAATCAGCAGTTATTTAAAAATCTGGTCAGTCTACACCTTCCTGGTATGGTACGACGAATTCTTTATTAAACGGTAGATCATACAGGATACGAGGGGGAAAAATGAATTATCATGATTTAATAAAAGATTCCGAAATTATTGAAATTCGCAACGGGGACCGGGAAGAACCGGTTACCGATGTGGTTTATAACTCCCGGAAAGCCAAAAAAGGCAGTATGTTTGTCGCTATTTTCGGTTTTGCAACGGACGGCCATGAATTTATTGAAGATGCGGTGGCCCATGGGGCTTCCATTGTCGTCCACCAGGCCGATTTGGAAAAGTATCATCCGGATGTGGTGTATATTAAAGTGACCGACTGCCGGAAAATGCTGGGGCGTATCGCCAACCGTTTTTTTGATAAGCCGTCGCAAAAAATTACCGTGACAGGCATTACCGGAACCAATGGCAAGACCAGTACAACCTACTTTTTATGTGATATTTTAAAACGGGCAGGACACAAATGCGCCCGAATGGGAACCATTGAAAATCAAATTGGTGATGAAATCATTGACAACAAAGGGCGGACCACGTCGGAATCGAGAGATCTTCAGGCATTTATTGCCAGAGCGGTAGAGGAAAAGTGCGACGAACTGGTCATGGAAGCATCATCCCAGGCGCTGGATTTGGAACGGCTGTGCGATGTATCCTTTAACTACGCCTTGTTTACCAATCTGACCCAGGATCATTTGGATTACCATAAAACCTTTGAAAATTATTTTGAAGCCAAAGCCAAGCTGTTTGATCAAACCACCGGGGCGGCCATCATTAATTGTGATGATCCCTGGGGAGAAAAACTCATTGCCCGGATCAAACAGAAAAATCCGGATTTAACCATCATTACCTACGGGACACAAAAAGCCTGTGACTACCGGGTGGAAGAAGTTCAGTGTACGACGGCAGGAAGCAGCTTTACCCTCGTTCACGGAGAAGAAAGCGTCAGAATCTTTTTGGATGTCATCGGCCGTTTTATGGTTTACAACGCGACGGCAGCCATTATTGCAGCACGGGAAGAAGGCGTGTCCTGGGATATCATTACCCAGGCCTTAAAAGCAGCGCCGGTGGTGGAAGGACGGATGGAACGGGTCAAAACCAATCTTGATTTTGATATCGTTGTGGATTTCGCCCATACGCCGGATGCCCTTAAAAATCTCCTGGAGACGGTGCGGGAATTGTGTACCGGAAAAATTATCTTGCTCTTTGGCTGCGGCGGAGACCGGGATAAAGGGAAACGGCCGCTCATGGGAGAAATTGCGGCTAAAGGTGCGGATTTTTCTGTCATTACATCAGACAATTCACGAACCGAAGATCCGGATGAGATTATTTCTGAAATCGAAGCGGCGGTTAAACCCCTCACCCGGGAATACGTGACCGTTACCAAACGCCGGGAAGCCACACGGGTTGCACTCAAAAAGGCGAAAAAGGGCGATGTGGTTCTCTTTGCCGGCAAAGGGCATGAAAAAACGGAAACCAGTCGGGAAGGGGTCCGGCCCTATTATGAAAAAGCAGTCATTTTGGATGTGCTCTCAGAAGAAAAAATGGATGAGGCTTAATGAAGTCTTAAAATCAAAAAATAAATTCAATAATTCACACAAACAACACAATTATTGGATATAATGTGTATAAATTCAAATGCAAAGACCTCACCTTAACCGGTGATTCTATAAAATTTTCATTTCTTTTCCTTATTTTACGCAAAAGCGAACAGCAAAGCTGTTCGCTTTTGTGTTTTTTGATAATGATTGACTTCTGAATTATTTATGAAGAATTAAAAACAAAAGGATAAATAATCACCACCAAAAGCTTGAAACTTTTTAAAGGGCGGTATAAAATAAAAAAGGAATTTTTTAAGAGAAAGGAAAGGAAAATGAAAAAGAATACAGGACACAAACTATTGCTATTTTTTGCGGTTTTTGTCGTTTTGATCGTTTGCGGAATAGGGGCTCCTGTTTTGGCAGCAGAGCAGCAGACAGGCAATAAAAGAGTCACAGAAGCGGGATTTACGTATGAAATTACCGGGGAAAACACCGTAGCCCTTGAAAAAGTCAGCGCAGACGCTGCGGTTTCTGAAAACTGTTATTGTATTCCATCCAAGATCAAGGAGGATGGAAAAGACTATACGGTTACTTCTATTTTGGCCTCAGCCTTTGGTGAGGTGACGGTTACCGGCATTGTGATTCCGGATGCGGTGACAACCATTGATGAAGCGGCGTTTGAGAAAGCATCAACAGAACCGGTTTCTTCGGTTCAAGAAACCAACGAAATGAATACTCAGACGGTTAAGACAGAAATAGCGGCTCAGGATAAGGATACTCCGGCGGACCCCAGTGTTCAGACGCAAGAGTCGCAAACACCGGTTATTTATTGTAATGTGGATAGTGAGGCTCAGAAATTTGCCAAATCAAAAGATTGGCAGTGTGTGACCGATGCACTCAAGGTGTCAGTCACGAAAAACGCCATTCAAACGGGCGAAGAAACCACCGTGCAAGTGGTTAAAAAACCGGACTTTTTTGATTCGTCCGTTCCAGTGACCTGGCATTCCGGGGATTCATCGGTTGCCAGTGTGGGAAGCGACGGCAAAGTTACTGGCATTAAGGCCGGGAATGCAGTGATTGATGCAGAGTGTCAGGGATTAAAAGCGTCGGTGTCACTGCGCGTTTCCGAAAAGACACCTGACGAACCGGAAGCGGTTGCGGCCCCAGTTGTTACGTATCAGGTTCATGGACAGAATTATGCCTGGCAGGATTGGAAAAAAGACGGGGAGACAGCAGGAACGCTGGGAAAGGGTTTGCAGCTGGAAGCCCTTAAGATGAAACTGACCGGGGACAATTTGTCCCAGGATTCCGGCATCGAGTACCGGGCCCATGTTGCAGATATTGGATGGCAAGACTGGGTTGCCGGGGATGCGCAAATTGGAACGACAGGAAGAAAACTGGAAATGGAAGCTGTCTCCATGCGTTTGACCGGAGCGGTTGCCGATCAGTACGATATCTATTACCGGGTTCATATTAAAAATTACGGGTGGCTGGACTGGGCCAAAAACGGGGCGGACGCCGGGACAACGGGTCTGGCTTACCGGATGGAAGCGATAGAAGTTCAATTGGTTGCCAAAGGGGGTGAAGCCCCGGGATCCGAAGCGCGTCCTTATTTTGACCGGTCGACGGTCGACAGTACGACAAGCCTCAGTTACCGCAGTCATATTCAGGATATTGGCTGGACGGGCTATGTCAACTCGGGCAGTATTTCAGGCACCACAGGACGCAGTCTTCGGGTGGAAGCCCTTCAAATGAAATTAGCAGGGGACGAACTGCAGGGATCAAGTATTAATTATGATCTTCACGTTCAGGATATCGGCTGGCAGGGCTGGCGCTCCAACGACCAGGTCGCCGGGACAACCGGACAGCGCCGGCAGGTGGAAGCCATTCAGATGAGTCTGTCCGGGACGGCAGCGGATTTTTACGATATTTACTACCGGGTCCACTGTCAGGATTACGGGTGGCTGGACTGGGCTAAAAATGGCGCTTACGCCGGTACCAGCGGCGGGGCTTTAAGAATGGAAGCCTATCAGGTGGTTTTGGTTCCCAAAAATGGGGCGGCCCCGGGGCCGACGGCGACACCCTATCATGAAATACACCGTAAAAAAGATACCTGGGTTCCGGAAATGCTTCAATTGCCGGAATTGCCAACAGGGGGTGAATCTGTCGCGTTGACGATTGATTTGTATCATTATGGGGTAACGCTTCCCAAGACGACGATTGCCAGCAGTTATATGGATTACAGCGGCAACGCCGCCTATGGTTTTACCGGGGATCCCTTTTCCTGGGGCGGTGGATGTTGTTTCCCACCGGTTATTGTAGACGCCGCTAACCGGGCGCTTTCCGATTGGCATTCGCCCTGCCGGGCTTACAATATCAGTGGGACGGATTTTGAAACCTTGTACAATTATATGTTCGATGGAAAACCGGTGATCGTCTGGACGACATCCGGCATGGCCAACCCTCAGGGCGGCGGTGGTGTTGTCGAACGGGATGGCATTCAATACGGGTATTATTATCCGGAACATTGTGTCGTGCTCTTTGATTATAACCGGTCAAACAATACGGTGATCGTCAGTGATCCGGAGATCGGCTATGCGGTCCGGGATGCTTCGGAATTTGCGGGTATTTATAATCAGATCGGCAGATATGCCGTTGTGATTCAGTAGTGTAATTTTGTAAAAAAGCTGATGGCCTTTTGGCGATCAGCTTTTTTTATATTATATAAAAAACATATAATTATCCCGGTTTTCAATGCTGTTGGTCGCTTTGACGAGTTGGTCCAGGGTGATTTTGGACAGGGATTTCTGGATATCCTGATCCAAAACGGCATAGACATGAGTGGCCATCACTTCTTCCACGGCCGGGGCCGAATCCGCGACACTTTGTTCTGTCGGTTCAAAGAGAATTTGTTCCAGGGCAGAGAGAATCTGGCAGACATTGATTTCTGAGGCGGGACGGCTCAAACGGTATCCCCCCTGGGCCCCTTTAATCGAAATGACCAATTTCCCCCGTTTCAGTAAAGAAAAGACCTGCTCTAAATATATTTTGGATAAACCGAGACGGTCGGCAAGCATAACGACAGGAATGTGATGATCTTCTGTGCTAAAACGGGCCAGTTCAATCATCGCAGCCAGGCCGTACCGCCCTTTTGCTGAGATGCGCATTGTTCCACTTCCAATCCATAGTATGATTATAGGTATTATATAAAAAGAGTGGGAGGGAGTCAAGGCACTCCCTTAACAGAATAAGAGAAGAATATCATTTTCGATCATTTATGTTATAATAGATATCATTTACAAAAGGTGGGGATGCCCGATGAAAGCACTTCAAAAAGATACATTAAAAGAAATAAAGCATTCCAGAAGCCGGTTTATCTCCATAATCATTATTATCGCACTGGGCGTTTGTTTTTTCTCGGGGATTAAAACGGCTTGCCCCAGCATGAAGGAAACGGTGGAAAAATATATCGGCGAACAGCACCTGATGGATATTCATTTGGTTTCGACCTGGGGATTTACTGAAGATGATCTGACCGCACTTAGAAAGACCAGCGGGGTGGGACAGGTCAACGGCGGTTACTCCACCGACTGCATTGTTCAAAAGGGAGATAAACGGCCGGTTTTTAAAGTGTATTCCCTTCCGGGCCAGGGAGAACAGAACCAGCCGAAGCTGATGGAGGGACGACTGCCCCAAAGTGATTCTGAATGTGTGATCGAATACCTCGATCCCAACGGCACGTATCAAAACGGAACCCGTCCCTATACGATCGGGGACACCATTACCATGACCCAGGAACAAGGGGATCAAACCATCGGGGATAAGCTTCACCGCGATGCGTTTACGATTGTCGGTTTTGTCAGAAGTCCCCTGTACCTTTCGTTTGAGCGGGGAAGCACTTCCCTTCCCTGGGAAGCGGGGACGTTTCGTATTACATGATGGTTCGTCCCGGGGTTTTCTGCGCTCAGCGCTACACCGATGCTTATGTACAAACCAGTGAGACGGTCAGTGGCTTGTCGCCTTACAGCGACCGTTATGATCAGACGGTGGAATCCCTCAAGACAACTTTAAAAACGGTGGGGAATAAGCGGCTTCAGGATAATTACGATCAGATCAAAAAGGACGGGCAGGAACAGATTGACGATGCAAAGGATCAGCTTTCTGATGCCCAAAATACCTTTGATACCCAGATTGCTCAGGGTGAACAGCAAATTGCTGAATCGGAAAAGAAACTGGCGTCCGGCCGGGCAGAACTGGCGGCAGGCTGGCAAATCTATAATAATAAAATCAGTGCGGCGGAAGATAAGATCACGGCTTCCGAAGCCCTGCTTAACGACAAAGAGACGAGCTACAGCAACGGAGAAGCGGCATGGGCATCGGGTCAACAGCAATTGACGGATGCTAAAAATACGTTTCAGGATAAAAAGAATCTTGCGGATCAACAAACGGCAGCGCTGGATGATCAGCTTCAATTGGTCCAGACGACGATTGCCGGTCTGGAATCCCGGATCAAAGCGTTGGAGGCCAGTGACCCGGAAGATCCAAGTCTTCCGGAATTGAGAAAACAATTGGCCCAGGCCCAGGCGGGGGAACAAAAAATTCAGGCCGGGCTGGATAAAATCGCCGGGGAGCTGTCTGCCGGACAGCAAAAAATTGACGCGTCGGAAGCCAAATTGACGGCCAGCCAGACCGCGTTGGAACAAGGACGGGAGGAGCTTGACGCGGGTTGGCAGCAATTGGAGGCCGGCAAGCAGGAACTGGCTACGCAAAAACAACAAGGGCTGGACAAACTCAACGCATCCCAGCGTCAGATTGATCAGGGACAGGAACAACTTGATCAAGGCAAAGCGGAACTGGAAGAGCAAAGAACGGCCGGGCAGCAAAAGTTGGATGAAGCGGCTCAAAAAATTGCAGACAGCGAAAAGCAGCTGG
>JAQWCN010000060.1 GCA_028705955.1 Eubacteriaceae bacterium | reverse complement strand
AAAAAATGGTTTTCCATGCTGCGGCGTGGAAAACCATTTTTTTATTTGGAAAGGAAGGCACTGAAGTGGCAGGAAACAGACTGGAGAAAAACGAGGCTAAAAAATTAAGAAATCATAAACGGTTGACCCTTTTTAAAAGCGCAGGCTATCAGATTATTGGAAAAGCGTGTTTTGAAAACGCGACGGGGATCGGTGAGATGAATATCCCGGAGGGGGTCGTCGTCATTGAAAAAGAAGCCTTCCGGGGATGTACGTCACTCAGGGCAATCCGGCTGCCTAAAAGTTTAAGGTATATTGGAGATGGTGCGTTTGAAGGGTGTACGGTTCTGGAACACATCACGATTCCTGAAAAAGTAAAGGAAATCCGGGAAGCCGTCTTTAAAAATTGTAAGCGGCTGGCGGAGGTTCAGTTGGAGGGCTCCATTTTATCCATTGGGCGAAACGCTTTTACCGGGTGTCAAAGTCTGGTGAAAATCAATTTGCCAGCCAGGATGCAGCATATCGGCAAGCAGGCTTTCATGAATTGCAAAGCCCTGTCGGCTGTCGTTATTCCTTCAGGGCTTCCCGGAATTGAAGAGTCGTGTTTTGCGGGAACAGCGATAACCCGGATTCAATTGCCGGATTCCGTTAAAAAAATTAGTTTTGAGGCCTTTTTCCGGTGCCGGCATTTAACAGAGATTTACATCCCTGAAACAGTGGAAGTGATCGCTGACTGGGCTTTTCACGGTTGCAGCCGTCTCAAAACCATCGAGATTCGCCACGAACCCGTTTTAGGGGAATGGATTACCAACAAAGCGACCATTTACAGATGTTACAAAAATTCGCCGGTTGAAAGGTATTGTTTAAATTATGGGGGGATCAGTGAGAATCTCCCGGAAGAAAAAATGAACATCGAAGAGGAAAAATGCGTGTGAACACAAGAGAAAACGGAAAGGATCGGTACATGCAAAAAATAAAAAGCAGCAAGCAAACAGCGGGTCTGTTGGCATTTTTTGGGGTTTCATTACTGATTTTAATATTCGGATTACCCCAAACTCCGGTTTGGGCAATGGGGCAGGCTACAGGGACAGATACGGCCACGGTGGATGTCGAACGCACCACATTGGGGGAAGGGTTCTTTTTGGAACCCCAGGCCACCGGGATTCAGGACGGGGATACCCTCGCTTCCGTTTTGGAACGGGTGCTGGGGTCCGGACACTACACCGCGGTTACCGGGGACGATGGGAATTACACGATCACCAAAATCAACGGGGCAGATACAGGAAAGGCAGCAATCCCCCAGACCGTCCAGGATTTGACAACGTCAAAATTACCAGAGGTCAATCCGGGCAATGGAAGCATTCGGGATTTATCCTCCGGGGATTATGGTAAACAAACCGGTTTTAAAATAACGGTTAACGGGAACACCGGTTCTGTTAAAGCGGATATGCCGGTCACCGCAGGGGATGTAATCCGGATACGGTACAGTCTGTTTGACGGCGGTGACGATCTGATTTTATCAAAAGCTTCCGATCCGGTGACCGACACGCTGCTCACCGCGATAGCTGAAGCCGGCAGAAACGGTGGACGAAACGACGCAGTGATTGGGGCGGCTTGTCAGCAGGGCTTAGACACCCTGACCAAAGCCGATGTATCCCAGGAAGAAGTTTCCAGTGCATTGAGTGCGCTTCAAAAAAGCACGGCTTCAAAGCAGGAAACAACGGTCACGCCCTCACCGTCGACAACGGTGAATTCCGGGGAATCCCAGACGGCAACCCCGGGAACGGAAAGTTCATCGCAAACGCAAACGGATTCCGGACAGAGTCAGGGGCAGACGGGTGTACTGCCGACAACAGAAAATCTGGGAAAGGTTACCCTTCAATCCGATCAATCCGTATCGCAAATGATTGACGCCATCACCACAGGGCGCATCGCCCTGTTTGGACAGCAGGCACCCACCGTGGGAACATCCAACGGGGAATGGACGATGATCTGCCTGGCCCGCAGCGGCAAAGGCAATCAGAAATTAGACGATACCTATTATGACAATGTTCGTCAGATTCTTGTGGACAATCAGGGGGAACTCCCCGCGGTTAACGGGGTCAAATACACCGAGTATTCCAGGGTGATCCTGGGGCTGACTGCCATTGGAAAAGATGTGACCAATGTGGGAGGTTACAATCTTCTGGAACAATTAACGGATTTTGATAATGTAAAGCGTCAGGGCATTAACGGACCGGTCTGGGCGTTGATCGCCCTGGACAGCCATCAGTATAAAATTCCGGAAAACAGCGGAGTGGCAAATCCGAATACCCGGCAAAAAATGATTGACTATATTTTGGACAAAGAAAAAACAGGCGGGGGTTGGGCCCTCTCGGGGAGCAAAGGCGATCCGGATATGACGGCCATGGCCCTGATCGCTCTGGATAATTATACCGGTCAGCCGGAGGTCAAAGCAGCGGTCGACCGGGGAATCACCTGGCTCTCCGAAAATCAGATTGCAGCAGGGGGAGCGGATGACGGCGGTTACGGCAGCTGGGGAACAGTGAATTGTGAAAGCAACGCCCAGGTGATGCTGGCCTTGTCCGATTTGGGAATCAACAGCGATACCGATTCCCGGTTTATTAAAAACGGCCAGACAACCCTCAGTGCGCTTAAACAGTTTTATATCAGCGATTCCGATTACGGGGCAGGCTTTATGCACGTGAAAGCAGGATCCGGAACAGGCGGCGGCGGGGCCGCCGGGGTATGGAACGACATGGCTACTGATCAGGGACTGGAAGCGCTGGTGAGTACCGAACGGACCCAGGAAAGCAAGAATGCAATTTTTGACATGACGGACGTCACCATTGACAAGCAGCAGGTGACCGGGGTTTCTTTAAATGAAACAAAAGGGGTTTTTGACAAAACCAAAACTTCTCAAATTCAACTGGAGCTCACGATTGATCCTGCAGACACCGAAAAGACAACCGTCACCTGGAGCACCAGCGACGCCAAAGTGGCGACGGTGGACAACAATGGATTGGTTACGGTGCTTCCGGGGGATAACAATGGCGACGAAACCGACGATCTCCCCAAGGCAACCATTACCGCTACGGTGGTCACCGAAAACCGGCAAACTTTTAAAACCAGTTATGATGTTTACCGGGGCATGACCGCCGATGGGGTACAGGGTGTGATTGACGAATTGCCGGCCCCCAGTAAGATCGCCGAAACGAATAGCTGCGACGTGACCTTTGCCACCCGGGCGTTAAATCAGCTGTCATCCCAAAATCAGGAAGGCATCGATACGACCCGGCTCACTGCGGATCAAACGGCGGCGGGAAAAATCAACCATTCGACGATTAAAACCTATTCCGATGATAACGGCGTAACGGTTTATCCCAAGCGCTTTTCCATTGAAAGTGACCTTCCCTGGTATGTCCGCTTATCGGTGACGGACATCGATGCCGGTGAGATCCGTGCGATTAAAACGGCGACAGGCAGCAAAACCATTTTACAAAGCTGCGATATCAAACTGATCAACCGTTTGGCGGACGATCCCCAGACGGAATATTTACCGGATTCAGAAGTGACTTTAAAAATGGAAGTGCCGGAAACGACAGAAGCGGCGACAGCTTCAGCCCAGGTGCTGCACTACACCAAGAGCGGCAGTGCTTATACAGCAGAAGATACCGGAGCAAAATTATCGACAGACCGGAGAGTTGCGACGTTCAGCACCGACCGTTTTTCGGCATTTACCTTTGCGGTAACGACCCAAAACAGCGGGGACAATACGAACAATAATAATCAAAATACCAATAACGGCAACAACGGCGGGACGACAACCGGGACAACGGCTTCCGGAGGCAGCGTAAGGGGCAGCGGATCCAGTTACGGATCGGGGAGTTCCTATGGTGGCGGCACCACAAAAACGGTCAGCAGCCGGCTGATCTCCAGCGGAAAATCGGGAACGAAAAGTGACGATGGCTTAACGATTGGGGATTCCGGAATCGGTATGGTGGACATTACCGGAACCGGAAACCTTCAGATGCGTTCCAACGCCAATACACCGTTGCTGGCCCGTCTGGCCAATTGGATGAAGACCAATTACATTCCGTTTATTTCGGGAGCGGTGGCGATGGCTGTGGTTGCAGCAGCAGGAGCACTCATTGTGTTTGGAGTCAAACGCCACAAGCTGAAACAGATGACCGGTAAATTATAAAAATGACAGGGGGCATTGGAGAATGAAAGAATTGAAGAAAGGACACCTGGCACTCGTCCTGCTCATTGCGCTGATGATGGCCATGGGCATGACCGGCTGCAATAATCCGGTGACGACGGTGAGCAAGGTTGCAGGAAAGGTTCAAGAGTTTAAGATTCCCGACGACGGGATCGTCAAGAAGTCGGATTTTGAAACACTCAAAGGCTCGGTGAATACCGATATTTATACCGGAACCGAAAGTAACGTTAGTTATGTCTGGACCTTTAACGGGGCGGACATTAACAATCCGATGGATTTTAATTTAAAACTGGGTCTGAACAGCGACGCCGCCGATCAGGTGATGAAGGCGACAGGATCCACCAAGGTCATGGGCTTTAACTTTTCAGACAATTCCGGGGTGCCGGGTAAATACAACCTGAGGCTGAATCTTCCGGAAAAATGGGACTGTGAAAGCATCCAGCTTTACAATTTGGATGCCGGCAGTAAATCCCTCGGAAAAGTTGGCACGGTTAAAATGGACAACTCCGGGGATGTAACAAAAGTAAATTTTGGGTTGACGGTGGCCAAAGGTCAGTTCTATCTGGTCTCCAGTACCCAGGCGGAAGGCCAGGATGATATGCTGGGCCAGGATACCGTGGAACTCACAGAGGAAGAAAAGAACGCGGCTTCCCAGGCAGGCAAGCAGGAAAAACAAAACATTATCGATCAGGACAGCAACTATTCGGGGTCGACGGATCAATACCAGACCCAACTGGATAACATTCCCGCGGGTCAGCCGGGACCAACCGAACCGAGTTCCGTAACGGTGGATACAAACACCACCAAGACCTGTACGTTGGAAGTGCGCTGCGATAAGATCTGGGATCCCCAGTATTATCCGTATCTGAACAAAGAAAAAGAATCGCTTCAGCCGAAGGACGGCACGATTTTTGCCAAGAAGACGGTGTCTTATCACCCCGGGGAAATGGTTTTTGATGTGCTTCAGCGGGAAATGCAAAACGCGGGAATTCAGATGGAATATGTCAATACGCCAATTTACGGCAGTAATTACATCGAGGGAATTAATAATCTGTACGAGTTTGACTGCGGTGAGCTTTCAGGATGGATGTACGAAGTCAACGGCTGGTACCCCAATTACGGCTGCAGCCGCTATCTGGTCAAAGAAGGCGATACCATTATCTGGAACTACACGTGTGATCTGGGCCGGGATTTGGGCCAGAGTGTGAATTAGAGGCCAGGCATGGAAGATGCGTTTTCGACTTATCATCCGGTCATTAATTTCTTTTATTTCGCGGTGGTATTGTTATTTTCAATGTTTTTTAACCATCCGGCTTTTTTAGGAATTTCTTTAATCGGAGCGGTGATTTATTCCCTGGTTTTATTGGGGATCCGCCGTTCCCTGAAATTTAATTTGGTGGGGATGCTGCCCATGCTTTTACTGGTGGCCCTCATCAACCCGTTGTTTAACCACGGGGGCGTGACCATCATCGGTTACTGGCCAACAGGTAATCCCATCACGATGGAATCCATTGTGTACGGGGTGGTGATGGCGGTGATGTTTATCGAAGTGATTGTGTGGTTCGCCTGTTACAACACCATCATGACGTCGGATAAATTTATTTATCTGTTCGGCCGGGTCATCCCGGCGCTGTCCCTGATCTTATCCATGGTGCTGCGCTTTGTGCCAAAATTTAAAACTCAGCTCAAAATTATCACCCAGGGACAGCAATGCATTGGCCGGGATATTCACAGCGGCAATTTTTTCAGGCGGGCCCGCAATGGCATTCATATTCTTTCCATTATGATCACCTGGGCTCTGGAAAATGCCATCGATACCGCAGACTCCATGAAAGCCCGGGGATACGGACTGAAGGGGCGGACCAGTTTTTCCATTTTCACCTTTGATACCCGGGATAAAATCGTGGGGGCGGTGATGCTGGTTCTGTTCATAAGTGTATGCGGAGGGATTATCGGCGGACTGGCCTACGCGTCGTATAATCCGATTATTCGGTTCAGCGCGTTTACCCCGCTGTCCATTTCAGTTTATACGGCGTATCTGGCATTTTGTTTGATGCCGGTTTGTGTAGACATCATAGAGGAGCTTCAATGGCGATCTTTGAAATCAAGCATTTAACATTCAGTTATCCGGAAGCGGAAAAAAGAGCCCTTTCGGATATCACACTATCGGTAAAAGAAGGAGAGTTTGTCGTTTTGTGCGGCGCATCCGGTTGCGGCAAAAGCACGCTGCTCAGACATTTTAAAACGGTTCTGACCCCTCACGGGGACAGAACCGGGGAAAGATTGTTTAAGGGCGATCCCCTGGATGCGGTCAGCGAGCGCAGACAAAGTGGGGAGATCGGCTACGTGCTCCAAAATCCGGACAATCAGATTGTAACGGATAAAGTGTGGCATGAGCTGGCCTTTGGTCTGGAAAGTCTGGGATACGACAATGCGACCATCCGTTTGAGGGTTGCGGAAATGGCCTCTTACTTCGGGATTCAGGACTGGTTCAAGAAGAATGTGACCGAGTTGTCCGGAGGGCAAAAACAACTTTTAAATCTGGCGTCCATTATGGCGCTTCAGCCGGATCTTTTGATTTTGGATGAGCCGACGTCCCAGCTCGATCCCATCGCCGCTTCCGATTTTTTGGGAACGATCAAAAAGATTAACCGGGATTTGGGAACGACGGTTATCCTGAGTGAACACCGGTTTGAAGAAGTCCTTCCCGGCGCAGACCGGGCCGTGGTGATGGACGGCGGCCGGATTGTGGCAGCAGACACGCCGAGACGGGTTGGCGATGAACTGGAAGCGATGGGCCACGATATGTTTGTAGCCATGCCGGCACCCATGCAGATTGTAGCGGGGGTAGGAAAAAATCAGGCAACAGAGCCGTCTGCCCGGAAGGATGACAGCCCTTTTCCCTGGCCCATTACGGTCCGCGAGGGAAGACGGTGGCTGGATCAGTGGCTCTCTGGCCGGAAGGTTGACCACCGGGCTCTTCCCGAGCGGACAGCTTCGGAACAGCAGACGGAGGACAAGGCACCGGTGGTGACCATGAAAGAGGTCTGGTTTAAATACGACCGAACCTTGCCGGATGTGATCCGGGGACTGACTTTAAACATTGTGCCCGGGGAAATGTTTTGTATCGTCGGGGGCAACGGCACCGGAAAATCGACAACCCTGAAGTTGATTTCAGGTCTGGTGCGGCCTTACCGGGGGAAAATTAAAATCATGGGAAAACCGGTCAAAGGATTTGACCGGGAAACGCTTTACCAGCAGATTCTTGGCGTCATGCCCCAAAATCCCCAGAGTCTGTTCATCAAAAAGAATGTGGAATTGGATTTGTACGAAATGCTGGAGGAAAAGAAAATCCCGATTGAAGAAAAGGATGACCGGGTGGATGAGGTGATCGCGCTGACCCATTTGGAGGATTTGCTGGCGAGACATCCTTACGATCTCAGCGGCGGCGAGCAGCAGCGGCTGGCCCTGGCCAAAATACTGCTGATGAAGCCCCAGGTTTTGATTTTGGACGAACCCACCAAGGGGTTGGACAATCATTATAAACTGGAACTGGGGGAGATTTTGAAACACCTTCAAAAAGAACAGGGCGTCACGATCATTATGGTTTCCCACGATGTGGAATTCTGCGCCCGGTTCGCCGACCGGTGCGGCCTGTTCTTTGACGGCAATCTGGTAACGACAGGGAGCCCCCGGGCTTTCTTTTCCGGCAACAGTTTTTATACAACATCGGCCAACCGGATGAGCAGACATTGCTTTGAAAACGCTGTAACAGCAGAGGATGTGATTGCACTATGCAAGATGAATACCCAGCAGAAGTAAAACCCAAACAGACACCGGAACGCCTCAAGCGTTCGCGCTTAAGGGATACCCGGCCGGGCAAAAAGAAAATTGCAGGGGTTTGGACAGTGATTATCCTCTGCTCCCTGGGAGCGACGTGGCTGTGTTTTACTTATTTGGCCGAAAGCAAATATTATTCCAGTGCTTTTATGTGGTTTATCTTTATTGTGATTGGCACCCAGTATTTAAAGCCCCACGTCGAAGCTGGCCCGCCCATTGCGTCGCCCCGGGACCGGCGGATTTCCAGGCGGACCTGGCTTTCCGTTCTCATGATCTTTATCGCGATTCCGCTGACCATCTGGGCGGGAATCCGGTTTGGCGGAGACCGGAAGTATTATCTGGTGAGCATGGCCATTGTGGTTTATACCATTATTCCTTTTTTCGTATCGTTTGAAGGGCGCAAACCCCAGGCGAGGGAAATTGTGGTGATTGCCACACTGGCGGCCATTGCGGTGGCCGGCCGGGCAGCTTTCTTTATGCTTCCGGAATTTAAACCCGTGGTGGCAATCGTCATCATTGCCGGCGTTTGTTTCGGCGGGGAAGCCGGATTTTTAGTTGGAGCGGTCACCGGGTTTGTATCCAACTTCTTCTTTGGACAGGGACCCTGGACGCCCTGGCAGATGTTTGCTTTTGGAATCATCGGATTTTTGGCGGGCATTTGCTTCCGCCGGGGATGGCTGGGGACAACCAAATTGCCGTTATGCATTTTTGGCGGGCTGACGACATTAGGCATTTACGGGCCGATCATGAACACCGCATCGCTGTTCATG
>JAQWCN010000059.1 GCA_028705955.1 Eubacteriaceae bacterium | reverse complement strand
TTCCTATGTTAGGGTTCGATAATCCGCCGGTTGCCTTATGCTCTGGCAAAGACATTGTTTAAATACATCCTATGTTAGGGTTCGATTCCGTGCCCTCCCATGATAGCGCCCTGCTCCGGTCGTTTAAATACATCCTATGTTAGGGTTCGATTACTGTAAATATGCCAAAATTAATTAATAAAAATCATTTTATACCGCATGATAACAGCCTTTCTATTGTATTTTACCACCCCTTCTCTTCTTTTTCCATTAAAACCGGGAAATTCTTTTTATTCCTCTATTTCCAATGCTTTACAGCTTTTTTCACAAAACTTGGTTGGTAAAATTATAAAAAGAGTTTTTCATCATTATTGCTGTCGTTTCCCAGTACTTCTTCCTCGAAAACTGCATTACTCATCATTTTAATGATACAAATAAAATCTTCTTCTGAATTTATAATAGTTGATAATTCATGTTTTAAAGCAATTAACTGAGAAGGTGTTGTTTTCCCACGAAAAACGGATTTCTGATAGTGAGTCAAATATTTCTTACATATTTTAAATACTTTTCCAACTCTTTTTTCATTTACATCATAAAATACAAATGCATAATTATAATTTTTCTTTTTCATATTAGTATTTATCTTTGTCTGAAAAAGGAATGAATGGTTTATCTTCCAAAATATCTTTGATTAATTTATAGCAATCGTATTTAATCGCTGTTCTATAACTAACATTGCGCTTAAGGTTTGCATGTTTAAAAACACCGTCCAATCGATCTTCAAAAGCAGAAATAAAGATTTTTCGACCTTGTTCATTGAGTAAACAATAATTGTATTGTTTTTCAAAATGTTTATTAAGGGTCAAACGCCGATTGTTAACTAATTCAAAAATCGTTCTAAAAACAATAATGGGTTTAAAGGCTTCCGATATATCCAGGCTTAATGAAAACCGTCTTTCTGCCGGTTCATGCAGAAAACTAATGCGTTGATCTAAATGCGTCTGATAAATTGCTGAAATTGTTTTTGTATAAAGCAATGTATTTCCAAATGATATCAACGCATTCACCGGATTATCAGGTGGCCTTTTAACTCTTTTATCAAATATAAAATCTTCAGGTAAAATGATTTTTATTTGAGAGTAGAATTGTTGCCAGAGTTCTCCTTCTATTTGCAAAATCTGTTTAATCTGTTCTGCATCTTCCAATAATATCGGAAGCTCTTTTCGGATCCAATCAACTGTTGGTTTCACTTCTTTTTTATCATGTTTATAATAATGATAAAGGACCATATCCATATTTGTTCCAATACCATTGACAATGGCTTTTGCAATGGAAAGTCTTTTTGTGGATAATGCATGCACTTGTTCTGTTAATAACCGGCCACTTATTTTTGCATCCCTTGGATAATATGTACCGCTGTAACCTTCATAATAATTAAAAAAATGGAGAATGATTTGATGTTTAGCCAAAAAATCCAAACATTTTGTATTGATGGAAATCTCATTCATACAATATATTTCACTTATTTCTTCTATGGGAAGATAATGATTTTCTCCATTGGTGCGAAAGCAAAGAGATTGATCTTTTCTGAACAACTCACCCATATTCATTAAATATTTTGTGATGCCCATAATATCTCCTAAATTTTGCAATAGCCATAATAGGCACAGGCTCTGCATTGTTTTGTTATTTTTGGTTCCGGTGGCTTCTTTTGGAGGATTAACGTTTCTATTGCTTCCTCCATAATCTGAAGCTGTTCTTCAGCTTCTATGGTCAGGGTCTCGTAAAATATCTTTCGATCGGATTTATTTTTTTCAATAAACTCAATCTTTCCAATTCGTTCTATCCCTTTTTCTTTCAATACCTTCAAATAATAAAGCAACTGCCATTTTACCGCGTCATAATCTGCATCTGATTTTTTGACTTCAATTAAATATTTTGGTGTCAATTGATCTATTTTTATATTATCAATCGCAATTTCTGCATTTTTCTTTTTATCCGCACGAGCTTCATGCAATGCCTTTCCTATTTTTACCCTTTCACTATCATCCTCTAAATTAATACGGTTGCCATGCAGCCAACACTGCCTTTTACAATGGATGTAATAATTGACCAGCGTACCATTAATAGCCATCATTCCTCCCTACAAAAATAACTCCTGTTTTGCCAATGCCTTACGATCTAATTTTCCATTTTTTAGAAAGCGTGTGCCGTTAGCTATATAAAGCAAATCCCCGATTTGATCATCATAAACAAGATCTTTCACGTCATACCGTTTGACCTGATAGATAAAATAATCCATATCAGCCTGGACTTTTGAGAGTATGACCCTCCGTTCCGCATAATCCATTTTTCTGTCTTTCAGCAGCGAACCATAACGCTGCCATAATTCGCTGCCATCCACCGTTCCGTGTCCCGTTTCTACCGTCCTTCCGGATAAATATAATGAAACGTTCATTTGATCTTCATCTATTGATGTCATTCTATTTTTTACTTTTTTAAAGTTAAACCCGCCTACTTGTTCCTGACAGAATTTACCAAAATTCATATCATTCAAACGATGGCGCTCTTTTTCCATTTGATTTAAGATTCTTTCATAATACTTTTTAAAATTTTTATTGGACAGGATGCTCTGGTTGGCTTCTTGTGTTAAAATATTTTGTTCATTGGTTCGAATATCTTCTTTATAAATATTTCCTGTGTTGTCATAATTAAAGAAATAAACCACTGCCCCTTCTTTTTCGCAGGAACGGTTGACCCTTCCCATAAATTGTTCCTCAGCATCCAAAATGGAAATATCTTTAAATCCTGCATCTGCATCAATATCTACACCCGCTTCAATAACTTGGGTTGCAACGATTAGTTGATTTTTCTGATTCTGAAATTGATCAATGATTCGCTTCCGTTCAGCCCGGTGGTCATCGCCAGTCAGCAGCTCAACTTGCATCCCGGGTATTATTTCTTCCATCAGGTTTTTGATCAATTCATAAATTGTTTCAGCAAACTCTTTCGTGATGCATTCAACAATCATTTTATTGTCCATTTTGGGATCATCTCTCAATTTTTGTGCGGTTTTAATAATTTGCTTTAATAAAGCATCCTTTGTATCTTCCTTTGTTGATACCGCCAATAAAGAATAATCAATCATCACGCGGTTTCTGAACAGGGGATGATCAAAATACTTGTTCCGGTCAGGATTCAAACGAACAGCTGTATCTTGCTGTCCGCTTAAAATATCCAGGTCTGGTAATGTCGCCGACATAATGATAATTTTCATATTCAATACTTTTGCGTATTGTTTGAGGAAAACAATCATTTCCTTCCAAATTCCATTTTTATAACTTTGAATTTCATCCATAATGATCACAGAATTAGCCAAATGTGCCAAAGGAAACAAAGATTCCCGTCTTGTGCCAAAAAGAATATCAAAGAAATGAACATGAGTGGTCAAAATCATAGGATAATGCAGAAATTCCCTGGCCAGAATTGAGTGGTCGTAATCAACTTTATTTTTGCCATCATACCCCCATTCCCCTTCTTCATTATCCATTACCTTTTCTTTTATCGGAGTGATTCCGTTAATCACTGCGACCTGATCCATGAGATTCACATTCTTTTTGTTAAAACATTTTTCAAGAGATTTCTGAGTCTGTTCCACCAGCGTGTTAAACGGGAATACATATACAATCCGGTTGAGTTCTGATTCGTTTTTGATGAGTTGCAAAGCTAAATCGATAGAAATGTTGGTCTTTCCTGACCCTGTCGGCGCTTCAAGATAAAAAATATTTTGTTTTGAATGAGCAAGTAAAACCTCTTCAGCGTCCAAAAACAGCTGACTTCGAAGAATATTAATATCATCGTGGGTATTGGCCTGCCTGTCCGTTGCACGGACCGCCCGCGTGATTGTATTGTTCTCAAACGCCTTAATCCATGGAACACGATCCTTAATTGTCCCAAAATCTTCAATGCTCCGTCCATTCTGATAATCGGAAGTCGCATAAAAATCTCCCGCCGTCAACAGGCTGAATAGAAACCGAACATAAATAACCCACCCCAAGGCATCGTATTGATGCTCCGACTCAAACAAAAATTGCCGAATCAAATCAAATTTTTGGTCTAAACGATTATTTGCTTCCCCAAAGCAATCAAGCATCATCGTTTCACAACAGGATACAAGCGCCTTCTTACAGTTGGCGGCACTGGGAAGCTTTTGTCCCAGGAAATCACTGAAATGTGTCAATGAACTGTGATGTCTGCTGATAACATAACTGTTCAACATTAAGAGGAGAAACCCTTTGTATTGAAATATTTCATCATCTTCACCTTGTCCCTCAATGACTGAATAATAATGATTGTAATAAATGACTGCTGAAAAGATAGAATGCTTTGAATTTGAATTGTCTGTATCTTTAAATTCAGGGTTATCCATCTTCCTATACTGAAATCCCGGATTACTTTTTCCCCAGTCATGGCCATAAAATACATTTACAAAAAGTTCCAAAAATAAATTATAGACATTGGATTCCTGGGGATATTCCGGAAAAAGTGAAGCGTACAGCCGGTTAATAACTGGCACCAGTTCTTTCTCATCAATCAGTTTTTGCACGTAATGGCAAGTCTTTTCCAGATGTTCCTCCAGTGTTTCTTTGGGTTGTCCCTTTTTTGTATGGGCAAAAAAGGGGCGATCATTTTGGATCAGCCCCTTTAAAAAGTATTCATCCCACTTCATCGTTATCTCCAATAAAATAATAATACTGATGATCCATTTGATAAATGGAAGAGAATGTCCCTTCAATTGGGAAATTTGTAAACATCAAGGATTGTTTTATATATTGGTTGCAGTTTTTTTCCAGTGCTATCGGTAATTGCTCTTCATATTTCCAAAACGGTTCCTGATGTCTGTTCATGATACCCGGTTTGCATATTTTTTGACATGCTTTTCCAGGGAACAGACTGTTAATTTTGATGTGTTTTTCACCTGGTTGATCCAACGGCTCAGCCTGTATTTCATGAATGGCATCAATCGTTGCAAAATGATCGTTTTTTCCTAAATAGGGCACGTAGACAAATTTTTTATTGATTAGCCGTTTTGCCAGAATTTCATCCTGATCCGTTTCAATCAAAATAGAAATCAGCCATGATGGATCTTCCAGCCATTGTTCCTGAACGATCAGATTTCCACCTTCTTCCTGGGATGCATACCCCACAGAATTATTGAAAACCTGCATTTTTTTTGGGATATATCCCTTCTCATTGAGTGGTGTGATGGCTGTCTTCATCTGTGTTAGCTTTTCATAAAATTCCGGATACGCTTCTTCATTCCGGGGATGTTTTTTATCTTTTCTTTGTTGATTGTAACCGCCATAGCCCATAATTGCGCCCAAAATACCCAGCAGCGCCACCCGGTGTATTTGGCCATAAGTAAAATAGCCATAAGTGTTGACATCCGGCTGTTTAAAAAATGCGGTTTTTCCACCCAGCCGGAACTGAATCGCCTTCACGTTAAACCTCTTCCCGGGTAAACAGGTTTAACGTTTCTCCCTGATCCGGAATCCCTTTTAATTCTGTGGTATAGGGATTATAATACACTTCAATTTTTGAAATACTGTCTTTCATATCTGCAAAAAGTGCAGATGCCTTTGACATATCAATGACCCCTTTTTCCCCTTCTGACCGTTCAAATGAAACATACTGGGACAAGTCCGGCAGATAAGTATCTTCTTCTGTTTCCACAAAGAGGCCAAATTCATTTTCACAACCCATTTTGGCGTTGGTATTAAATCCTGTAGCCGCCACCAAAGCTGCTTCTTTAAATTTCTTATAATCTGTTTCTGAATAACCATCGGTCACACCCATATCGACAAAATCTGCATATACTTTTGGTGTGATTGCAAAACCGTAAAAATAGTGTGCTTCGTTGCTGACAATTTTTGTCCCCAGTGTCGATTGATCTGCTTCTTTTTCGTCGGTGTCTTTCTTGGCATCACGAAATGGCGACAAAATTTGCTGTTCCTCAATATTGTGCCCTGCATATTTATTAAATCCCTGTCCAATCTGCACTGCCCCGGTGATGGATACATTTTTCCCACCTTCTGCAAAAGTCGCGCCAAAGTTTTTAATATCAATCGCTTCAAACAAATGGGTCAAAACCTCTTTATTATCCGTTACTTTTTTTAAATCTTCCACATCAAACAACAATTCATACCGTTCTTTTAAAGAACGGGGGCGCATTTTTTTGCTGTCTTCATTTTTCTTTTTTTCTTTGTCAAATTTGAAAGATTTCATATACATCACTTTTTCCCCATGATCCTGCCACATTCGTTTCATGGGATATTTGCACGCTTTGTCACTGCCAAAGACTTCCCCTGTCGACAACGTCTTTGGCATTCCGGAAAAATCTGCATTCCAGTTGGCCATAACCGATTTGATTCCAATAATTCCATATACTCTTTTATTCATTTTCATTGCCTCCTTAATTTACTTTCCTGTTTTTTTATACAATACATTGGCATACATATAGCCCATCAAGAACATTTCCTGGTTGATCGCCTGATCCCCTCGACCCGAACTGGCAATCATTGCCCAAAGATGATCAAATCGTGCGTTTTCGATAATCGCATAATTATATTTTTTAAAGAGCCATAATAATTTCTGTCTCATCAATTGATCTGTTTTGACATTGAGAATTGGATTGACCATACTATAATTCTTTTGACTTGTTTTGCTCAGGTTTAACAAGTAGCGTGCCATTTGTCCACAGGCAAAATAATACAAATCTTCATCCACAATTTTTTTTGACAAATCCTGCTGCATCATCTGATCCAATTCTTCATACATCATTTCCCCCTGTTCTTCGTTCATGGGTTTCCCTCCTTTTAAATACGTTTTGACCGCTGCCCTTAAATTAAACTGTTCAACACTTCGATAGTTATCCCCCAGTGCCAGGGTGTGTATCAACAAAGCCAGAGTCGATTTTTCAAACAGTGGTTTGATACTCTGGACATCCCCTTTCATAAACCAATTGAAATATCCCCGGCGCGTCTGCAACAAAATTTCTTTGATTTTTGGGTCCTTCAAGCCAATATCCTTTGGTTCTGAAAAATAATTTGTTGTCAAAAACTTTTTAAAAAACACCTGATTAATGGCTTCCTTCAAATCAGACAAGCGGAGGATCTCCTGCCCATAATCAAGTGTGGGATCCATTGTGGGTGGAACCGGAATAATAGGCACCATTTTTACTGGTTCTATTTCTTCCTGATAATTAGTGATTTGATCCACATCGTGAATCTCCACTTCCATCCCTTTTTTCAACCTTAGGTAAATACCGGAAAAACTTGTCCTCTGGTTTTCCCGATCTGTAATCACACTAACAGAAGGTTTCCCCGATGTATCCCTCCCAATATATGCATTTGTTTTTTTCATACTCACCTGATTTTCAAGAAAATCAAAGAATTTTTTTTGCATCAACACATCATGGGTATCAATCAAATACGGAATGACATTTTTTCTGCTTTTGTTTTCCAAAAACGGTTTTTTACTATTCATTCCCATATTGTCATTAGGCAACCCGATAACCTTCGAATTGATTTCCTGATTGTATTCAGTGGTGTTGTAAATATTCGGGATAAGGTATCTTTCGCTTTCCCGCTCGTACACTTCATCAGAAGCCTCGAAAAAAACTTTTAAATAGTTTTTGTCTTTTTCAATTTCAAGATCATCGAGAAGTGTAAAAATATGATCTAAAATCCATTTTTTATTAGCCTCTATGACACCCGGATCTGGAATGCCAAGTTTCTCTTCCATTTTTTTATAAAGTTCCAAACTCTTCTTCTTGCTTTTATATTTTTCTTCCGGTTGCTTCAATAAAGCATAATAACCATCAATTATATCCGGAGTCAGTTTTGTTTTACCCTTTTCATCCGGCTTTAAGCTATCCTTTTTAACCCAAAATGTGTAAAGATTATTACTATGTACCACTTTTCGTTTGTCGATCGGCTTATTCATGGCAACCAGTTTACTGGTATAGTCTTTATTTACAAAAGTCTCAAATTCTGAGCGCAACGGTTCAAATTCTTTTGCCTTCGGGATCTCCATTTTCTTTATAACGTTTCCCTTGGTATTAACCAGTAAATATGTCCCCGGAGCAGGCACATAAGTGTCCGTTATCAAATGATCTCCTTCTTGTGTGTAGCAGCTTTCAAAAATATCCAGACATTCTTTCAACAATCAAACCACCCCTTTTATTTATAATACACATACCCCATAAATCCAAAACCACGGCTTCCCATATTTCCAAGTGAACAGCCAAGTGACAAATAGGCGAGTTCTTGAGCTGTTTCATTATTCGAAATCATCATCGTAACTTTATCTCCCAAAAGTTTAACATTTTTGTAAGGTGTCGCTACCGGTTTTTCATTATCAAATTTAATCTGTGTGTACAAAGTAAAATTCTCATCCAGTTTAGTATGAAACAATGTGTTATATTTTTTGATCAAATTGTTTTTTATTTGCTGTTCAAAGAAATCTACAGATTCGTATGAACGCCAATAACCGCGATCTGTTTTGAGTATCACTGGCGTTAAAGAATAGATTCGCTGTATCATTTTTTTACTGATGATTCTTTTTTCAGCAGTCAGTCCTTTTATTTCATTTGATTTCGTATCTGCTAATTGAATGTGCAGGTATTCCGCCAAATCGGGCCGGACCGTGCGGACAGAAAATTCATATATTCTTCCTTCATGATAGATTCCTTTTCTTTCAATGGGCATCAATCCCCCCAGGGAATACCCTTTTACTCCATTTGTTTCATGCATTTTTGCCCATCTGGGATCTTTTCCCAAGGTCACATCAATA
>JAQWCN010000058.1 GCA_028705955.1 Eubacteriaceae bacterium | reverse complement strand
GTTGTGGCATTGGGCCTTGTATTTTATGCACATGGCCCAGGGATAACCAAAGCCCAGGGTCAGGGTCTTGATGAAAAAACATTTCCATTTTAAAATGAGAGCGCCCTTGATGGAACCGGTATAGGTAGAGCCGTAGGCCCGCTTATGAAAGTGGATCGAGGAGACCCGCCGGGCATGATGATGGGGGTGTTTCGTTTTGGTCATGCGTTACTCCACTCCGGAAGTGGACGGGGTCGGCAGCACCTGGTCCTTGTCATCAAAGAAGAAATTGACAAATTTTTCAACCGCCACGGTGGTGGCGTCTTCTGAAATGATTTCTTTGGTCCGCACCGGGTCATCGGTGATGATGTTATCCACCCGGCAGGCGACCATTTCGTCGACGTTTTCTTCGTTATTCACCGTCCAGGCAAACAGCCGGCCGCCGGCTTTATGAACCTGGGCAACGGTGTCTTCGGTGATGAAAGAAGATTCCAGACTGTAATCATCCACGTCGGTGATCTGGGTTAAATCCCCCAGGGCAACACTCATGATGTACAGGGTTTTATAACTGGGATCCACCTTCTTTAACGCGTGAAGGGCATCTAGTTTCAGGGAAGCCAAAACACACTGGTTGGGCTGGAGATTGTTATCCTTGAGCACCTTGATTACGTTGGCTTCAAAGTTTTCTTCGTGGCCGGTGGGTTTCAGTTCGATATTCAATTTGATTTTGCCCTTGCACAGTTTAACGGCTTCGTCCAGGGTGGCCACATGGAGATCTTTGTAATCGGCAGAGAACCAGGAGCCCACGTCGTATTGTTCCAATTCGTCGTAGGTCAGGTCGTAGACATTTTTATCCACGCCGGCAATCCGGTTTAAGTCGGCGTCGTGGGTGACAACCACAACACCGTCTTTGGTCTGGTGAACATCCAGCTCGATCCAGTCTGCCCCGTCATCGATGGCTTTCTGAAAAGCGGGCAGGCTGTTTTCCGGCGCACTGGCAGAATCCCCCCGGTGGGCAGAAACCTGGGGCAGTTTAGTCACGTCCTGGCGCAGGGAAATATACCCTTTGTTGGTCGCGATGAAGCCAGCGGCGTTGATGGCAACCAGGGCAAAGATGACGACATAAAACGTGGTTTTGACCCAGCCTTTAACCGGAAACGGTTTGGGTTCTTCGTAAACCAGGGTTTCGCCCTGTTCCTTTTTATAGCGGTAAAACAATTCTGAAAGGTGGACAAACACGAGGGGCACCGAGAAGATTCCGTACAGGGTCGACATGGTGACACCCACCACAAATACCGCGGTCACCGAGGCACTGTAGGCCTGGGCACCGGACCAGATCATTTTGGTGATCAGCACCGTGATGGTGGCGACAATCACCGAGATCAGGGCCAGAAGGAGGCCGAGAAAGAATTCCCAGATGATAACGTCAAAGAAGATGGATGCGCCGTGGCCTTTGGTAAGGCGGGAACTTTCCGCCCGGGCCTGGCCAAAATCTTCGGATTCAAAAACAAAAGCCTGATAGCAAAGAGCCCATTTCAGCGCCAGAACGACGAGGACCACCGCAAGAATACCCGCGGCGATGGACAAAAGCGTATTGTTTTTGATAAAGTCCAAAATAAATTCCGGAATCTGAATGGTTCCGGCGTAACCGGCCACAGAAACAAAGCCGGTGAGGGGAACGATCAGAACGGTGTAAATGACAATGAACCAGTTCTTTTTGGAAAAAACCCGGCGGGCATTGGCAAAGCCGTCCCGAAACATTTGGCCAACGGTGATGTCCCGGTCAAAATGACTGGCGTCGATAGCCTGAATCACCGAGATAATGTTAAGCACTGAAATCAGAGCGATCCCAAAAATAATGATGATGACTAATAAAATGGTTGTCGGGTGAAGTAAATAAGAAATAATATTATCATTGCCCACGTAACCCACACCGGAAAGGGTGATCGACAGATGGAACAGACCAACCAAAATCGGCGTGACGATGACGGCCGTGAGTAAAGCAAAAATGATTTCAAATAAAACAATCGGTTTTAGATTGCGGCCAAGCAATTCAAAGTTTTCTTTATAGGGGATATGCATAAGCTCCGCCTCCTTTTCTCATAATAAAAGGATAAAACTTCTTGATGAAGAATGCAAGCGATTTTCTTAAAATAAATTCAAAGAAAAAAAGAGCCTGAAACAGGCTCGGGTTTGATGGCGGATGGAATTAAAGGGTCTTGCCGCCGAGGGCAGCGATCAGTTGGTGACGGGCAGACGTGCGGAGCCGGCGGCTGACCGGCAGGATATCCCCGTTGTGCAGGGTGAGTTTGTCGGCCCGCATGGTCGAGACAACCTGGGCAGATACGGCGTAACCCCGGTGAATACGGACAAAATTGTCGGGGAGCTCGTCAAGGATTTTTGAAATGCCCCGGGGAATATCCAGATTGATGGATTTTAAATGCAAAATAGTGTGCTTGGTCTGGGCCTCGAGATAGTAGATATCGTCAAGGGGAATGAGGTGGAGGCTTTTATCCGCAGCCTCAAAAATAATGGGCTGAATGTTTTGGGTCGAATGCAAGGTATCCACAATGCTAAGCAGGTATTCAAAACTGAAATGGCCGTTTTTGACGGGATAGAGTTTGGCATCCATCGGCACCGGATTGGAAATGTGAAAATGGAAGAGCGCCAGGGGAGCGTCTTTATTGGACGTGGCACGCCAAAGAAAACTCATGCGCTGTTCATCCATGAGCAGTTGGCCGGAATCCAGCCCCGTCTGGGCGAGATAGCGGCCGATGACCAGGCAGTCGGAATCGTTGAGGGGGATCACATGGGAAGCCATTTTGATAATGCGGATGGTTGGAATTTCATCAAAGAGGCGTCGCATTTGATCGAGAACCATTTCCGGGCCGCTGAGGTATTCCTGTTCCCGGGAACAAATGGCGATCACGTCATCCGACATGACCCGGGACAGCAGATCAATCCGGCAGGTCCATAGTTCTTTTATGATTTGCCGGGTCCATTTATGAGCAAGGTTTAAAGTAATTTCGTCCATTGTTGACCATTCTTTCTTTTAGTTGGATTTTTCGGCAAGACGGGCCTTGATTTCCGGCAGGCGTTTGACCGCGCACCGCAAAGGGGTTCCGTCGACCAGAGTTAAGGTGGTATGGGACAGGGATTTAAAAAAGAGGGGATTGATGGCAGTGTCCCGGCGAATTTGAATGAAGGAATCCGGCAGGGATGAAAAAATTCGTCCAAACATGTGGTTGGCGGTAACCGGCTGGGCATTTTGTGTAAAAATCTGGGTATGATTGCCCTGTGCCAGAATGTAGCGAATATCCAGCGGGTGGGTAAAGTGCCACGTGCTTTCGATGTCTTTGTAGATAAAACGGGATTCCCGGGTGGCGACTTTGTCCTGATTTTTAAAGTAAGTGCGCAAAACATTGTAGTTTTCACGGCCGAGGGTGGAAGGGAAAAGTTCATTTTTGACCAGGGTGGTCAGGGCCCGGGACAGATGGGCGTGAATGAGCCGGGGTGACTTGTCGCCGGTGGTTTTCCACACTGCACTCAGGCGAAAGGGAAGGGCCTGATCCCGGGACGGGTGCTGCCGGTCGGAAAGGGTAAAATTGAGGGTGATGATACCGAGACCGTTGCCGGTAAAGGCGTTTTTCGCTTTGAGCTCGATATCGCCGTAAGGTCGGGACGCGGCACTCTGGGCCATCACTTCCCGGATATCCTCGGCGCCTTTGGCGTAGGTATTTTCCCAGGGGCCAATCCAGCTGCAGTCCTTCGCTGCGTAGTGCAGCAGGGTTTGGCTGTCTCCGTGGAAATAATCGGTGATGAGCTTCAGGGTTAAGTTGTGTAATTGTGCGCTATCCGGATCCGGCATACGATTTCTCCTCATTTTTATTTTAGCCTGAGTATAATAGCAACCCTTGAAAAAAACAAGGGTTTTGAATAAAAGGTCCAAAATTTAATGCAAGTGATAAAAAATTAAGAAAAGCAAAAGTTTTTTGTAAAAATGATTGTAAAGAATAGCGGAAAAACCGGTCCAGGAGCGTGTTAGGGCCGACGTTATTTTATTTTCTTCTTGCTATGAAAGTGAAATAAAAAAAGCGCAAATCCATTCCTGGATTTACGCTTGGTGCAACTCGGTTATTGTTATTATAGCAATAAAGAATCCGAAAAATCAAATAAAAAATAGGAATTATGCGAGGGCCGCGGTGATGATGGCCATGGAATACACTTCGGAAGCGTTGCAACCCCGGGATAAATCGTTGACGGGGGCGTTGAGGCCCAAAAGGATAGGACCGTAGGCTTCAAAGTTTCCAAGACGCTGGGCGATTTTGTAGCCGATGTTTCCGGCGTTGATATCCGGGAAAACAAAGGTGTTGGCATGACCGGCAACCTTGGAATCCGGGCATTTGACCTTGGCGACCCGGGGAGCGACGGCTGCATCAAACTGCAGTTCGCCTTCGATGGCCAGTTCCGGCGCACGTTTGCGGGCTTTTTCTGCCGCGTTGCGCATTTTATCCACATCTTCCCCGGAACCGGAGCCAAAGGTGGAATAGCTTAAGAAAGCCACCTTGGGATCAATGCCGAAGATCTTGGCGCATTCGGCAGCTTCCGTGGCGATTTCGGCCAGTTCATCTTCGTTGGGATGAATATTGATCGCACAGTCAGCCATGGCCAGCACTTCGTTTTGACCGGTTGCTGAGGGACGAACCAGAATAAACACCGAAGAGACGATGTTGTTGCCCGGCTTGGTTTTGATCAGCTGTAATGCAGGGCGTACCGTGTCGGCGGTGGAATAAGTCGCTCCGCCTAAAAGGGCGTCGGCGATGCCCATCTTGACGAGCATGGTTCCAAAATAATTGCCCTGAGCCAGTGTTTTACGGGCTTGTTCCGGGGTTACGCCTTTGCTCTTGCGCAGTTCGCAGAAACAGTCGACCATTTCGTCCATCCGGTCGAAGTTCTGGGGATCGACGATTTCGGCGCCCCGGATGTTAAAACCGACATCTTCTGCCGCTTTTTGAATGGCATCGGGGTTGCCCACCAGAATGGGCTGTAAAAAAGTCCCGGTCAACAAGTGGGACGACGCTTCCAAAATTCGGGGATCGGTGCCTTCGGTAAATACGATCCGCTTGGGATCTTTCTTTAATACATCAATTAATTTTCCAAATCCAAACATCTGATTACACTCCTTTAATTCATTTCATCAATTTATCAATTCATAACATTTTCATTGTATACACTTTCAGGACGGAATGCAAGAGGTTTATTTTGCAATATTTCCGGGCTTCAAGCGCCTCAAAACGCCTGGAAATTTCAAAATATTACACCATAAAAAGGTAAAAATCCATTGACAAAAAAGACGGACATGTCAAAAGACACAAAAAGAGACTATTTTGACCTTCAGCGCGGGATTCGGAGCAGTGAGAAAATAGTTGCTTTACGACGTCTGGGAATCATCCGGATGGTCCTGATACGTTTCCCTGTAGACCGAAGGCGCCATGCCGGTGACCTTCTTAAAGACTTTGGAAAAGTACATGTTGTCTTCATAACCGACGGAATAAGAGATGGCGGTGATGGATAAATGGGATTGGATGAGCAGGGTGCTGGCTTGTTTAATTCGGAAACGGGTCAGGTAGGTTTTGGGGGATAATCCACAGGATTCTTTAAAAACGGTGTAGAGATAGGAACGGTTGATGCCCAGGTTTTCCGCCAGAGTTTCGACAGACAAGGAATAGGAAAAATAATTCTTTTTGATATAATCGACCGTTCGGATAAAATGCCGGATAGCCGGGGCTTCTGTTTCTTCCGGTGTAATCAACAGGGCGAGGGCGGCGTAAAGCTGGCCGGTCATCTGAACCCGGGCATCGAAAGTAGCGCCCCGGGCCATCCATATTTTTTTAAAGGATTTTTGAATCTGTGCCCCGTTGGCAACCGTGATGACCGGGGTGTTTTGCTGCATGAAAGGGGTTTGACGTAAAATAAGGGGAGCGTCAATGCCGGAAAATCCGGCCCAGCAGTAATGCCAGGGGGTTGTGTCATCGGCCCGGTAAGAGATGGTGGTGTTGGGCTGGGTTAAAAAGGCCTGCCCGGGGGAAACGGAATAGGTGGTGGAACCAATGGTGCAGGTGCCAGTTCCGGAGATAATGTAGTGGATGAGGTAATGATCCCGGCGCCCTGGTCCCCATTGATAGCCGGGGGTGCACCGCTGGCTGCCGCAGTTATATACGGAGATTGCAGCCAGTTCCTTTTCTACAACTTTATAAGAACGTTTGAAATTGATAAAATTTGAAGATAAATCCGGGGAGGGAGTATTCATGGGCACCTCTTTGAAAGAATTGTTTTGTATATTATATAACATAATTCCATATAAATAAAACATTAAAACATTTTTATATTTTTTTAAGATGTTATAATTAATTTACGATTTAAAAAACATTGCGCTTTGTTTTTAGAAAAGAATGGTTGGGTTGGATGCGGTTGATCCCGGAAGTTTTGTTCCTAAAATGGCATAAATCAAGGGATGCAGTCGTTGTTGATGTTTAATTTTGAGAGGTTAGTTGTGAAGAGAATAAAGCTTACAGCTCCGATGTCCGGTGTGGCTTTGCCCATTGCAGAGGCGCCGAACCGGATGTTTGCCAATAAAGAATGTGGAGATGGAATCACTATTTTTCCAAATAATGGACTGGTGGTTTCCCCGGCGTCGGCAAAGGTAGATTTTATATTTCCAACCAGGCATTGCCTGGGATTGATTACCGAAGAAGGGTTGGAAATTGTCATCCATGTGGGGATGAACACCGGCCATCTTCAGGGAGAAGGGTTTACGGTTTTGGTGAAACCCGGGGAAGTGGTACAGCCTGGTCAAAGGTTACTTCAGTTTGACCGGCAGGTGCTGGTAGACAAAAAGGTGGATCCGGTCAGCGTGGTTTTGTTTCCAAATCTAAAAGACGCAGACATGATTCAGTTGGAAAAATCAAAAATTGAGATTGGCGGCGCATTTGCTGTCGCTGGCTACAAGTTATCGTAAAAAGGGGAGCGCAATGAAACAGAACAATCAAACCGGAAAGATTTCTTTCCGGGAAAAATACAGTTATGGCTTTGGGGCTATTGGTAAGGATATGGTATATGGGATTATTGCAACGTATGCCATGATTTATTTGACCGACGTCACCCGGCTGGGTGCCGCTTTTGTTGGCACCATGTTTTTTGTGGCCAAATTCTGGGATGCGATCAATGACTTCTTTATGGGGATGATTATCGATAATACCCATACCCGTTGGGGCAAATTTAAACCCTGGCTGATCATCGGGACGCTGCTCAACGCAGTGGTGCTCGTAATGTTTTTCACCAAAATGCCCTGGCAGGGCATGGCGCTGTATGTCGGTGCAACGGTGCTTTATATTCTGTGGGGGATGACGTACACCATTATGGATATTCCATACTGGTCCATGATTCCCAACTTAACTCAGGATCCTAAAGAACGGGAGCAGGTGGCAGTTATTCCACGGATTTTTGCAGCGATTGGCCAGACGTTGATTGTCGGCGGACTGGGTCTTCCTATTATGAATGCTCTGGGCGGCGGACAGATCGGTTATACCCGTTTTGCCTGGATCATTGCCATCGTCTTTATTTTTGCGACATTAGTCACCTGTTTTGGAACACGGAATCAAAATAATCTTTCCAAAGAAGGGGAAGAAAAAAAGGATAAAACTACCCTGAAAGATGCGTTCCATGTGATTGTGGAAAATGATCAGCTTTTGGTGACCATTGCGGTAATCCTGTTTTACAACATCGCCTACAACTTTGCCCAGGGTTCCATGCTTTACTATTTTAAATACGTGGCGGGAAATGCCAATTTGTTTTCCTATTACACGTTCTCGGCCGGGATTGCCACAGTGATTGGACTTTTTATTTTTCCAAAGCTGGCTCAGAAATTATCCCGCCGGACAGTATATATCATTTGCGGATTTTTACCGGCTTTGGGATTGGGCCTCTTGTTTATCGGGTCCTTTGTGGCGGCGCAAAGTGCGCTGATCGCCATCCTGTCAGGATTCATTTTTCTCATGGGTTACGGTCTTCATCAGGGATCTGTTACCGTGCTTTTGGCCGATACGGTGGATTACGGGGAATACAAATTTGGAAAAAGAAATGAATCGGTTACCTTTTCCTGTCAGACCCTGTTGGTTAAATTTACATCGGCCCTGACGACTATGTTAACCGGATGGGCCCTGACGATGACCGGCTACGTTCCGGACGCAGTCCAGTCGGCCTCTACGATGATGGGGATCCGGATGGTCGCATTGGTGGGACCGGTGATCTGTGCAATCATCAGTATGGTGATTTATCTGAAATATTTAAAATTGGATCAAAATTATGTTTCCCGGATTGTTCGGATTTTAACGCTTCGTAAAGCGGATTCCGACAACAACAGGACCTTAACGGTTGAGGGATTGGATTCAGAAATCGCTGGTGTTGTGGCGCCGGATCAGCCCCAGCCATTTAGAAAAGAGGTTAATGATGAGAGAGCGTAAGCAATTACTCAATGCATTGGCAAACGACAGCCTGGATACCCGGGTCGCGGAAATTTACGGCTGCACCGTTCGGGATGCACTGGAATACAAAGGACGGCTGAGCGCTGTCGTGAAACAATGGGAAGCCCATTTTAAGGATAACTTGAGTACTGGCTTGGGACTGTATACTGCCCCGGGACGGACGGAAATCGGCGGGAATCACACAGATCATCAGTGGGGGTGTGTACTGGCAGCCAGTGTGAATCTGGATACGATTGCGGCAGCGGCACCCAATGGCACTCCGATAATCCATTTCTATTCGGAAGGTTACGGAACCATCCAGGTTGATACCCGGGAACTTTATCCCAACCCGGAAGAAAAGGAAACAGA
>JAQWCN010000057.1 GCA_028705955.1 Eubacteriaceae bacterium | reverse complement strand
ACGGTTACGGTCATCGCATAATCATTATAATTGGTGGCCCCGGTCACCGGTACGGTGATCGTGCCGGTCTGGCCATTAGAACTGGAAGACGCCGTGTAAATGAGGCTGTTGTTATCCGGATCGATTTTCATCTCCGTCAATGAGATCTCCCCACTGGCTGTTGGTTCTCCATAACTTGCACCTTCCGGCAACTTGGGCAGAGTCATTGTTTTTCCCTGCTGACCTTTTACCGACACGGTATCGGTCGCTTGGATCATTCCTTGCGTCTCATCAAGTTTCAAATTAATGGTTACGGTCATGATTTGCTGATCTGTGGTATAGAAATAATGCAATGTTGTCGGTTTATTGACTGCGTAAATTGTTACAATGCCGGTATTTTTATCCAACTGTTCATTATTAAAAGATGAGAGTGCAACTTTTGAATAATCCATGCCTAACGCTTTGAGCGGGGACAGATCCACTTTCCAATTGCCGCTGGTTCCGCTTACTGTCAATGCTGAATAGATTTGACTATTCCCTTCAAAATTCGTTAATTTTTTATTATCGTTTAAATCCATACTGGTCAATTGATTATTCGAACAATTGACGTCTTCTAAATTATCATTTAGACTGACATCCAATTGCTTCAATTGATTGTTGGCACAAAAGAGTGCTTTCAATGTTTTATTTTGTTTGAGATCCAGTTCGGTTAACTGATTATATTCGCAAGACAAATTCTCTAGATTTGTGAACTGATTGATACCAGTCAAATCTTTAATCGCCTGTCCGCTAACATCGATTTTTTTACAATCATCGATCATTGTTTGCGTCAGGACCGTTGTCCCTTTTGCAATATTTTTTATGACCCAATTCCGGAAATTAGTATCAGGAAACGTTTTTTCATCGATGGGTATTCCGGACGTCACGGTGACTGTGATTTCATAAGAATCTTCTTTATTTGACCCTGTGACCGGAATGGTAATGGTCCCGGTCTGATTCATGGTGCTTGCCGCCGCTGTGTATATCAAAATGTTTTTATCAATCTTGAGTTCTGTTAATGCAATAGCGCCACTGGCGGTTGGTGTTCCATAGGTTTCCCCTTCACTCAAACTCGGCAGGGTCACTGTTTTTCCACTTTGCCCATCAATCGACACTGTATCCGCTACACTTTTTGTTGTATTCTCTGCTTCTCCTTCAAATTGGATGGTTACAGGCAACGTCTCGCTGGCAGGTCCGTCTGTCGCATACGTATAACTTAAATGTTGCGGTTTTTCTTTGGAAGTCATGGTCACCAATCCTGTGTTTCCATCCAATTGTGCATTTTGACTGGTCACTGTTACTTTAGAATAATCCATTCCCAGCAATTTTAAAGAAGATAAATCAACCTGCCAGTGACCGCTCTCTCCTTTTACACCAAGCGTATTGCACTGTTGATCCGTAGCATCACACTCGTCCAGAAGCTTATTATTCGTCAAATTTAAACTCGTCAATTGATTATTGCAACAGTTTAGATTTTTCAGTTTTGTATTCTCACTGACATCCAATTGTGTCAATTGATTATCCGGACACACTAAATCTTGCAGTTTTATGTTTTGACTGACATCCAATTGTGACAATTGATTGGTATAACACTCTAAAGCTGCCAGGTTCTTATTGTTATTGACATCCAACTTCGCTAAATGATTGGAAGAACAATTTAATCCCCGCAGGGATTCATTTTTTCTCACATCCAGTGTTTCTAATTGATTGTACGAACAATTGAGATCTTCCAACTTGTGGTTTTGGTTCAGATCCAATTGTGTCAATTGATTGGACTCACAATTAAGGGCACGCAGTTCCGTAAAATATTCAATTCCCGTCAAATCTCCAATGCCCTGATTTTCAATTTTTAATTCTCCGGTATCATCAATCATATTTTGAGTCAATATTGGAGTATTCTTTGAAATATTTCGGATAACCCAATTCCGGAAGTTTTCATCCGGAAAGGTGGTCTCATCAATCGACGCAATGATTGTTGAAACATTGCACCACTTTTGTGCGTCATAGTGATCAACTTGTCCGGCTGTTTTTTCATCATCGCCCGCTAAAATAAACTGACGTGGATCAATGCTAAGGGCATTATTTTGGGAATATAACGCTTGTGTATCACCCGAAGCGGTCACATCACTCCCATTAATTGTCAACTCCTTGGTGGCATAAATCCCATAAGCCGATGTTTTTCCGCTACTGACAGCCTTAATGGTCCCCTGATTAATGGTAAGTTGATTATTTGAACATAGACTAAAACTGTTTTCTGCCGATGACAGGGAGATATCCATTTCCCCTCCATTGATAATCAAATCCTTTCCCGTGTACACTCCGCTTGCAACTTCTGGTGTTCCTTTGTCTGTTGGCGCATCCATTTGTAATTTGCCATTTCCGGAAATAGTAAGCACACCATCATCATTAATCCCAATTCTGTGTGTCGCATTGGTTGTGCAAATGGTGTTGGTTGTTCCGTCCGCCAGCACAAGTGTCGCGCCATCCGGCAAATTGATGGCATTTTCTGCTGATGTTGTAAAATTAATACCTTTTAGTGTCAGCGTTTTGGTCCCTTTATCCCATTGTGAATCTTCGGCATCTTCTGTTTTATTGCTATTCAACAATGTCAATGCCCCTTCGGGATCCGCTTTAAAATCCGCGGTTGTTGTTTCCTCTGCGAAAACATTGCCGCCACAAAACAGCGCCCCCACTAAAAGAACGACTGTTAAGAAAGCTATGATTTTTACCCTTTCCTTCACCAAATTTCTACCCATTTCGTTTGATCCTGTTTAACCCCAAAAAGGGAAAACCACTTATTCACTTAATAAGCGTTTCCCCATTTTTTGTTTCCTTAATGACACTCCATCCCTTGCGCTGTTCATTCGATTAAACCATTTTCTTTCCATATTAGATCTTATTATACTCAAATTATTCTGTACTGTCGTCAACCCTAAGGTTGATTTTTTGATTGTTGATTCCATTTATCCAATTTTCCGGCATCTCATCTCCTCTTAATCTGTTATGCCTGCACCGATCCAATTAAAAAAGAATGGATTCATCGATTGAATCCATTCTCAGTATTTTAGTCTCTGTTATTAAACTGCCTCATTAAAAAAATGATTTGGCGCCACAACCAACGGCGGCAACTTCCAGAACCGAACACGCGTTTCCGCCGGAACAATCCGCTTGATCCATTATTCCGCCGGCTTCCCGGTTTACCAGCTGTCACCGCCTCCGCCGCCTCCGCCTCCGCCGCCGAATCCGTCAAAGAATCCGCCGCCGGAACCGTGATCGTCATCATGATGACCATAGAGATATTCTTTCCGCTTTCTTTCGTCTTCTTCTATCTTGTTTTCAATCGCTTCATCCGTTTGCCGATTAACCTTTTCTTCTTGCGTTTCCGGTTCATTTTCACGGTACAGCACTTCATTCATTATTCGCATATCATCCTCAAAGGCGTCCATAAACGCCTGGCCCTTCAATGTATCTGCATCATAAACCGTATACCAGTCCACCGGAGCGATGGCCAGATCTTCAAAGTTTTTAACCCATTGATCCGTCACGTCCATGACGTACGCATAGGGCAGAATATCAAAGAAATATCCGGGATTCTCATCCGCAAGCACGGCGATCCGGTCCTGTTCCGCCGCTACAATAAAATTCCGGAAACCCAGCGCTTCGCCCAGACACTGGTTCCCTGTTTTTGTATATTTAACAATTTTTCCCCGAAACAGCGTGAGAAGAACCGGGATGCCATAACAAATGGCGATGATCATCCGGTATTCCTGCTGATGCCAGGTGACAAACATCACGAGCACCGCTGCAAGGGCAACGGGAATCAAGATACCCAACAACAGACTGGTGTGGCCCTCCAGCCTACTGGAAAACGAATCCGTCCTTGTCCGGTCTTCCATCATCATATCGCTGAAAATACAATTGACCAAAAGCGGCAGCAGGAAATAAGGAATGGCTACCAGCAAAAACGAGCCCAGTCCAAACCCCTTGTAGAACAGACATTCACAGGCAATGGCCGAGACAAACAGTGTAATCCCCATCAAGAGGGTAATGAACCCCTTTCCGGCCTGTGACGACGGCTCGATCACTTGACGCTCCGGCACGGCGAAATAAGCTTCAATCATTGCTTTGCTGTCTTGAATGGTCTGGTAGTACTTCCCCTCCAGATCGTCCAGGGCGGACGTTTTGCAATGCTTCGGAAACAAACCGTTAAAAATACATTTTTCATAATCCGAAGCGTCCCGGGGTAAATCCTTTTTCCTGTGAAAACAAAAAGATTTCTTATTTAATGCTCCGTAGCCCGCTTCTTCGATTCGAACCGGCACTTCGGTTTCTTCAATCTGCAGATAACCCTTGCTGGCCAAATAAATGATCATTGCCACCACATCTTTATCATCCGTTGTCCCATCGATAATTGTCCCAATTTGGGCCGGATTAAAATCCCGGGGCGGATAAAAAGCCACCGGTTCAATGGTTTTTTGCTGATGTCCCAAAAGTAAAAACAGAATAAGGCTGATCATCAGACAAATGACAGCGGTGACCAGCGCGGGCCGGTTCCACCCGTTTCCATCCCGGGCCCCAACGTAATATCCCTGGGGGAGACTCAAATTAATCGTCACCCCTTCGTTGGCTCCCAAAGCCCTGGTAATCTCCCCAGTGATCGTGTTTCCGTCAACCTGGTAACGAACCCCGTCACCGCTTGTTGATCCAAAAGCTCCCGCGTAAAAAGCCAGGTTGCCTGCATCAAACGCCTTCGGCATCGTTACCGTAAACCGGGCGCTGTCAATCGGTGTCGCCCAGTTATAGGGCAGCACATTATAATACACATCATCAAAAGCCGCGATGTCATCATCCCCGGGATCCCAGGTGTAGGAAAGGGTATAGGTATAAAGTCCCTTAACCGTACTGACTGAATTGCCAATTTTAATGATTTCATTATCTCCCTTGACCGAATCATCGTGTAACGCGTGATCATCCTGATAGTCCGACGCATGATCATAACTTTTAACGCTGATGTCCCTGATTTTCGCCCGGTATTTTGTTGCGGTCTGTTTGCCGTCAATATTCCGGTAGAATGTCCCATTGATCGGGATATACCGGTAGATGCCATGACGCTCCTCTGTAAAATTGACGGTGATGGTCTCTGTAATTTGATAGGAATGGTCTTCATTGACGTTAATCTTCACATCGTAAGCCGGTGTTGTATACCCTCCGCCCTCGTCATCCTCGGCAAATGCTGCCATCGGACAAAGCAGGCAAAACACCGTTATCACCATAAAAATCCCGATACTTTTGTATCGCATACCCATCTCCCTTTCTTTAAGGATTGAATATCCGTTTTAAATTATAAATTTTTTTCTTTCAGACCAGTCCTTCAACTTTTTCGATCTCGGCAATTCTACGTTCAATTTTATAAAGCACATCCTCTGCCGACGTCAACTCTTCACGTGAAATTTCTGTCGTCAAAGAGCCAAAAATTTCGGATTGGGCTTCCTTCCCCATTTTGACTGTCGGCGCAGATTTATCCGTCAGAAATAAATGCTGAATCCTCCGGTCCCTTTGGTCTGTTTCCCGAATCATATACCCTTTTTCCACCAGTTGATCAATGGTGATGGAAACCATCGATTTTTTTAGCCCCCGGTATTCACAAATTTCCTTTGCCGTATTGTATTCCGGATTATTTCCCAAAAAGACGATCAATTCAAACGCCGTCTGATTCAAATGCATTTTCTTACAGTATTTCGCGCAATGAGACCGGTAAATCCGGAACATCCGTTCACTGATCATAACCCAATGATAAAATTCCATTCTATCTATCTACTTTCTTTCACTTTTTTGTTTATTTTTAAATTATATTGATTATAATATCTTTTTTTTGAATATTCGTCAATACAACTTTTATCATAAACTGATGATTCAATTATAAAATCATTTTTTTATGAACGTAAACAGACTTATGGAAATAAAAAAATGCCATGGAAAAGAATTGAAAAACTTATCATTCTTTTTCCAATGACATTGTTCGTTAAACTATCAAACCCTTTTTTAATTTCATGAATGAATGCTTAAGCAGCACTTCCGAGAATGACACCGCTGATGATTAAAATCGCCACGGTAATTACAATTTCCAGAATGATAATAATCATTCCAATCAATTTACCATTTTTAGCTTTTTTATTTTCAGGATCTGCGGCCAGTTCTTTTTTCCCTGTTACCCAAGCCATAATTCCCAAAACGATAACGGCAAATCCAAAGATACCAGAAACAGAACTCATGCCTAAAATACTCAGTAATGTACTAACGGCCCAACAGATAATAGCGATAATTCCAAAGGTGAATCCTTTTTGTCCATCTTGAAAACCCATATTGTTCTCCTTTCGTTTAATATTAAACTTCATAAACTATTTTATCATTTTTTCAGTATTTGTCAATCATGAATTGATAAAAAAACATTGCTCATTCTTTCTCTTGTTCTAAAGCGACTTGAACATCACCAAGCCAATGTATATCGTCTCTTTTTTAACAGCATCTTTCTCATCTTTCTGGTGTTCCGTTTATAAAGATCGATACTGGCCATCAAACAGCCAGCATCAATCCATTAATCTACAAATGTTATTCTTCATCTTTCTGAATCAAAAGTTTTAAACTGTAACCCAACAATCCGAAAGCTGCGCCAATTAAGAATATTTCCAACACAGGATTATTTGAATCATACCCCGTAGCTGGAGCTGTATCTTTATTCTCCTGGTTATCATCAATGCTTTCCGCGTCCGGATTGTCATCATCTGCACTGGGGGCCGGGGCAATCACAACCTCACCGTATACTTGTGTGTCGCCCTCATGGCGTCCTTCTGCCATCACTGCGCTGCTGCCCAACACTACGAGTGTTCCCAGGAAAAGCAGAACAGTAGTTATCTTTAAACAGCGCCTAACGGGAAACATTGTTAATTATTGTTGTTAACATTGGGGATCCCCGTTATCGTACTGTAAAAGGTAATGGTCCCTTTATAGTTCCCTGCCCATGTCGTGAGATCCTGCGCAAATAATTGATTCTGATTCAATCTTAATATCCCATTCACGGTGTCACCCGTCTGTTTCAATGTTCCCAGTAAATAACCATTATTATATTTGGTACCTGTTTGAATGTCATTATCGGGGGTTGCACTATTATAAACCTTATAGGCCAAGCTTTTTCCACTGTTCACGGTATCTGATCCCTGAATCCGGAAATTATCGCTGCCATCCTCGGTGCCATCCTTCATCAGTACCGCGATTTGGCCAGACGTCAGATTATTCACTTCTTTTGCAGTAACCATAAAACTGAGATCTTTGTTATGATCACTGTCTACATCTGCGGGTTGTTGAAGGGTCCCAAAATCAACAGTTTTGGGAACAGTCACAATATAGCTGACATTCCCTGGTGAATTGTTTTGAACCTGTCCTGTTACGTCGGTACTTCCACTGGGGGACACATTTGTCAAATTCTGGGTTTCATCAGCAAAAACCGGCGCCACCCATAATAAACAAGCCAATACTGCCAATACCACCACTTTACCTTTTATTCTGACCATATCTGTTTTCTCCTGTTCTATTTTTATTGAACCGTTAATGTAAAGGCCGATTCCGAGCTGTTCAATGGTTTTTTTGCATCATCCATCGAATAGCCCTGGTACTTAACATAAGCCTTATACTCACCCGTTCCCAGGCTCTGGCTCAAAGGGACACTGTCGTATCCCTTTCCCGGTTCCATCAAACCACTTTCAAATAATACAGTGCCGTCTTCCAGCATCAGTGTCGCTTTTAGATAACACGTATTCTCTTCCGGATTGCCAATTTTAATCGCTAGATTGGTATCTCCGGCATTCATTACCGCAGAGTCATAGCCGGGGACTTGCATCGTATCTCCCGCTGTCCCTGCTGCTGCCGCACCATCGTCCCAGTCTTTGGCATTGCCGTCGATATACGCGGCGTCATTGTCCGGAACCGGCTTTAAAAAATGATACGCAAGTACCCCCGCCGCCACCAGACATACAACCGCTAAACCGATACAAATGATTATTTTTTTCTTTTTACTTTTTTTCATGTCCATTGCGTTGTTTTCTCCGTACAGTTATTTCATATCCGCAACCGCAGACTGCAAGGCCTAACACGATAAAGATAATCGGGCTCATCTTTCCAAGAAGCCCTGTATTGACATTATCCTGAGTATTTGTCTGGGTGTTTGCTGTTGTCTTTTCATTATTGTTTCCGGTGTTTACAGATTCACCTCCTTCTTCATCTGTTGTTTGCGCCAAACCAAACGTCCCGAGTTCATCCACTTGTACGGTGGCTTTTCCCAGGGAAATATCCGCCTTACTGCTGTCAAAACGGCCATCCTTGAGGTGAGCAATTTGCATATTATTCAGGTTGGTCAGGAGATCTGCCGGGAAAGTAATTTGAATTTTTCCTTCGTAAGGCGCTTCTGTTCCGTCGTTACTCAACACGTTAATCTTGTACGCTTTTTGGATTTGTGATCCGGAGGTATTGGCGCTGGATAAGGCTTGATACGCTTCATCCCCCGGTTCAACTTTTTTAATGACCAATTGGGAATCCGGATGGAAACAGCCGCTAACCCGAATACCTGTCAATGGATCTGTCAATGTCGTCATTGTATTCACCGTCCGTTTAATTCTCGGATAGCCTTTATTTTGTGACGTACTGTATGTCCAGCTTCTAAAGTCTTGGCCGCCTATATCTGCATTAAGCATATCGCAAAATGTTTGAGTCCGCATGGCTTCGGCATCCATCGCCACCAAATTGGGCTGGCTTTCGTCTGCGGCCATCGTGTTAACATAATAATATTTCCCCAGCGTCTGACTGCTGGATCCGGCTATGGCGCCAACCGCCGCGCTTCCGCTGACCTCGCCGCTGTTATAGCCGTAAGCCATGGTGCCTTCGTTATGTCCAGCGATGCCTCCGGCTTCGCCGGTTCCGGTAATTTTCCCGGTATTAAATGTATTTTGAAGTGAACCTGTATTGTGACCCGCTAATC
>JAQWCN010000056.1 GCA_028705955.1 Eubacteriaceae bacterium | reverse complement strand
GGCCGGGGCAGGACATGCCAATGCCGGCCAGGGCGTCAGGGGCAACCGAAAAACCCTGGATGCTTTCGGTGATCCGGGCGATGGCTGCCGCCGGATCGTCTGCCGGGGTGGCAAACTGGATGCGGTCAATCATTTTTAAATTTTCGTCCACAAGGGCGACCCGGGTATTGGTGCCGCCGATATCAATGCCAATAGCGTATTTCATAACGTTTTACCTCATCTTCTAAAGAGTTTAAATGCTGTATACCAATGGTTTCATTATAGGGGAAACGCATTGAAAAGTAAATGGTGAATGCCTGGCGGAGCCGGGGCATTCGCTTAAGTCTTTTTGGGGAGGGACCCTTTATAATAGAAGCAGACAAGCACAAAGATGTTTTGGGAGCATGAAGCGCCGGGCATCCATCAAAAGGAGTTGACACACATGGCTTACAGCCGGGTTTTTATCACGGGAGATATCCACGGGGATTACGATATTGCCAAGATCGATTTGATCCAGGAAAAAATAGGAAAAGAACTGGCCGCGGATCCGGCGGATAAACTGCTTTTGGTCTGCGGGGATTTCGGCATGATTTTTGACGCCAGACCCAACGACTGGGAGCGGAAAATGCAGGCCTATTATCACAATTTGTATGACACCACCGGCATCAAAGTGGCGACGTGTTTGGGGAACCATGAAAACTACGACCGCATTTACACCGGGCTTCCGGTGACGGACTGGTGCGGGGACAAAATCCGCCGGACCGGTAGGGATGGCCCCGGCTATTTGGTCAATGGCGGGTACTACACAATTCCGATGACAGCGGGAGCCTTTACCCTGCTGGCCATGGGTGGGGCTGCCAGCCACGATTACCCGTACCGCAAGGCTCATGTGAGCTGGTGGCCCCAGGAGATTCCGTCCACGGCAATGCTGCTCACGGCGCTTCAGAACCTCAAGGCCCATGGGGGACAGGTGGACCGGATCATCACCCATACCATTCCTTATTCAATGAAAGTGAAACTCTTTGATCACCCCTTTGAGGATTCCCTGCCCAATATCCGGACGGTGGAGCGTCAGCTTCAGGTGATTGATGACCATGCCCGGTACACCCAGTGGTTTGCCGGTCACCATCATGTGGACATCACTGTGCCCGAATATCAATTGACCCTGCTCTACAATGGGGTGGTCGAGCTGCTGGCCAGGCCGGAAGGGAAACCTCAAAAAGCATGAAGAGCCTTGTGAATGGGAAAAAGCGTATGGTATAATGAAACCATACCAATAAAAAGGAGATATACTTCATGACAACAGTGAATGAAAAGACGAAAACATCCAGGATGGTCCGTGTCGCAATGGTGACGGCGGTCATCTGTATTTTGGGGCCGTTATCCATCCCGATTCCCATTAGCCCGGTGCCGATCAGCCTGACCCAGCTGGGCATTTACCTGGCGATTTACGCGCTGGATAAAAAAGGTGCGACCCTGGCAACATTGCTGTATCTGCTGATCGGCGCGGTGGGGCTTCCGGTCTTTTCCGGCTTTGGCGGCGGGATTGGCAAACTGGCAGGACCGACCGGCGGCTATCTGATCGGTTTTGTGTTTTTGGCAGTAATCGGCAGTTTGGCGGTGGACCGTTATCCCGACAGCCGCTTAAAGACAGCGGTGGGTTTTGTTTTGGGAAACCTGGTGATCTATCTGTTTGGATCGGTGTGGCTCTCTGTGGTCGCCGGGGTTTCATTTTTGCAGGCCCTGGCTGTGGGCGTGGTGCCGTACATTCTGTTTGATGTTGCCAAAATGCTGTTGGCGCTGGGGATTGGCCCTAAAATCCGGCAGCTGGCCAAACGGTATTAATTCCAATAAAAAAAGCTCAATGGCTTTGACCATTGAGCTTTTTTTTACGCCTCGTTGTTGTGTTTCTGGCGCTGCATCTCTTCGTATTTAAAGTGCATCAGCACATCGTCCAAAAGCCGGGTCAGGGTTTCGCTGTCCATGGCCTTGAGGGGCATTTGCCGTTTGATGGTGGCAATAACGGCGTCGAGGGTGCTGTAATAATAATCGCTGTGGGTATGATCTTCCATGTTAGACTCCAATCGTCAGTTTAATTTTCGGCCAGCTGCTTTTTAAAAGAAGCAAAAGGCGCCGGTTTTGAATAATAATAGCCTTGAATAATGTGCCCGCCAAAATGACGGACCATATCCAGCTGGTCATCGGTTTCCACGCCTTCAAAAATCACTTTGATTCCGTTGGCCATGGCAATGGATACAATGCTTTTGGTGATCTGATCGTGGATTTGTTCGTTGTCGTGGGGATCCAGGGTTGAGCGGTCCATTTTCAGGACATCCACCGGCAGATCGTAGAGCAGCTGAACCGGGGAAATGCCGCTGCCAAAATCATCGATGGACAGGGAAAAACCGGCGGCGTGAAGTTTGTTCAGTTTGTCCGCAACGTTGTGGATGCTGTCAAGGCTGCCCTCTTCGGTAATTTCGATTTCCAGATAGCTGGGGGAAATGCCATGGGCCCGGGTGATGGCGGTGCAGCGTTCCGGGAGATCCCAGTTGTCAAAATGAACCCGGGAAAAATTACTGGAAATGGGAACCAGGGCAATCCCTGAATCCCGGAGATCGGCCAGCTGCTGGCAAACCGTCTCAAAAACATAAAAATCGAGCCGGGTGACAAACTGGTTCTTTTCAAAGAACGGAATAAAAACGCCGGGAGACAGCAGACCCTGTTTGGGGTGGCGCCAGCAGACCAGCGCTTCGGCGCCGACAATTTTTTGAGTCTCAATATCCACTTTGTTTTGGTACCAGACCTCAAATTCGTGATCCCGGATGGCGTGGGTCAGATCCTGTTCCATCTGGCGTTCCTTCAGGTTGTTTTGACGCATGGCGTGGTCAAACACGGTCCAGTTGGAAACAAAGGAATTGCTTTGGGATTGTTTGGCGTAGATGGCCGAATCGATGGCCATGTTTAAATCCAAGGGGCCGGCAGGCAGCGTGTACACGCCAGTTCTGAAAATTAGGCGGTAGAGGATATCAGCCTGGTTGATAAGGGCGAAGGCCGCTTCGGCCAGGGCCCGGAGGGCAGAAACCATCGCCGCTTCCGTTTCAAAATGTTTGATCTGGACAAAGTGGTCAGCATCCATCCGGCAGCAGGATTCCCCAGGCTCAAGCTTATCCCGGATGGCCTGAAGGCATTGCGTCAGCACCCAGTCTCCCAGGGCGTGGCCGTAGAGGTCGTTAATGTATTTAAAATTTTGAATATCCGTATAAAGCAAATACCAGGTGCCGTTGCCGGGGCAGACAAAATGGGCGGTGTCCCGTTTCATTTGCTCAAAATTGGGGAAATGGGTCACGGGATCGGTGATCATCAGCTGTTCCAGTTTTTTGTTGTGGCGCCGGAAATTATACACAATGACAATCAGCAGCAGAATAAATACGGCGGTAATGCCGAGGATAACCGCCAGGGAAACCTTGGGGTGATTGGAAAAATAATCCATGATACTGGTGTTGTCATCGGTATAGGCATGATAGAGGTCGTCGGGGCCGTCTGAAGCCAGCACAGAGGCTGGGGAGAAAAATAAGATGGACAGACAGAACGGAACGATCCAGTGTAATATTTTTTTCAATTTCAGGTGCCTCCTTTCCAAACGGCATCAGAGAAACGGCGGGCGGTTTATTGAATCGCATCCGGGGAAGAAGGCTGCTTCGGTGGCTTCCGGTCTTCCGGATTTTTTAAAGCCTGGGGCAGCAGCGCATTCATCCCCACCAGAATAGCGGCACTGGCCAGGGTATCCGGAATCTTGATCAACAGGGTTGCACCAAAGACACCCCAGAGTTTACTCCATCCCCAGTCGCTGCAGAGTTTTGAATAAATGATTTTTTCCCAGACGGTGGTGAGCATGCCATTGTCCATCCATAAAGAAAGGGGCGTGACAATCAGGGTTTCGACCACAACGATGATCACCATCACCGGCAGCAAATTTTTCCAGCAGATCCGGCCGGAGGGATCCCGCATGCCCACGCCGACAATAACAGCGACAGCGGCACTGGCGGCGTAATAAAACAGATTGCTGGCATCGCCGGTGGAAATAGCCATGTAAAAATTGTTGATCAGCCCGACGATCAGCCCGGCGGTGGGTTCCAGAAAAAGGGCAGCCGCTGCGGTTCCGGAGGTATCCAGCCAGAAAGGGGCGTGAATGGCCCGGGCAATGCCGTACAAGCCTTCATTCATGATGACACCGAGGGCCATGATGAAAAAATAGCGCAATTTATTATGTTTCATCGGTCCACTCCTTCTCCCCGGCCGGGGTGTCAGACGTATCCTTTTCGGTGCGCAGGTCTTGTTTTAAGGTCTCCGGATCAAGACCCAGGGCTTTTTCGGATACCATTAAGGCAATTTCTTTTTTGCGTTGCTTCTGCTGTTTGCGTTTTTTGCGGGCCGCTTTGGCCTGGAGCTTTTTATCCTCGTTAAAGGCATCGATAAACCCGGCGGTTACAATACCAGCGGGGAGGGCAATGACCGCAATCCCGAACAAAGAAGAGATCATGCTGATAAACCGGCCGATATTGCTGACGGGGTAGATATCCCCGTAACCCACGGTGGTCAGTGCCGAAGTGGCCCAGTACAGGGCTTCAAAAAAATCATCAAAGGTCCCCGGTTCGTAGCTGAACATGATGAGGGCGGTGACAAAAATGTAGGACAAAGCGAGAATCAAAACGTAAAGCAGGGTTTTGCTTTCCTTTTTAAAAACCGTTTCGATATACTGAAAAGCCCGGGAATAGTGCAGGACTTTAAAAATCCGGAGAACCCTAAGAATCCGCCACCCGCTGCTGATCACCCCCAGGGAAGGCATCAGGGACAGCAGATCCATAATGGCAAACGGGGAAAAGGGGTAGATTATAAAAGGAATCCATACCCTTTGACTCGTCGATTCTTCAGCTGGTTTTAGGGTCAGGGACACCAGGTGTTTATGGTTTTTAATCCCCAGATCTGCCGCAGTTTTCAGTTTGAGGGCGTAATCGTAGGTGATCCAGCGGAAAACATAATCGGCAAACAAAATATACACCGTCACGATATCGATCGTGTTAAGCGCAGGGGTGCTTTTTTTAAACATCATAGGGACAATGGACAGGACTGCGACAATCATGATAAAAATATCGTACAGCTTGCTGAGATAATCGTCCCCCATGCCCCGCTGAATAATGGTAAAAATTCTTTTTCGCATTGCGGGGTCCTCCTACCAGACGTAGGCGCAGACCGGCAAGAGAATATTGCCGATAATGGTAAAGGTCAGCAGGGTTACCAGATACACCGAGCCGTAATAGCTGGAGAAAGCCCGGGACTCATATTTGTTACGGATGCGGTTCACATTGATAACCCCGGTGGCGCCGATCAAAATAATGGCGATCCCAAAGAAGTTGACGTATTCCAGAAGGCCCACCTCCATGGCATCGGGCAGCAGGTTGGCGCCGACCATCAGGTTGGTGACCGTCCCAAACAAGGCGGCGGGAATCATGGTCAAAGGATCCACCCGGTGATAGGTACAGATAAACAGGGTGATCATCACCCAGGTGATGGTGCCGACCAGGGCGATAAAACATTTGATATACGTGCCCCAGCTGGAACGGTTAATCATGATGGCGGTCAGGTATTCCGACGTGGTGACCGGCTGGTTAAGGGTCGGGTCCCCGTTTTTGGAATCGTACTGCTGGCTGCGGACCAGGGTGCCGTATTTGATGATATTGTACCCCGAAATCGACAGGTTGTTGTTCATGCCGCTGTCGGCATCTGCGGTAAAGACCATCCGCTCGATGGGGTAATTGCTTTCGGCATAAATGTTGAGCTGGTGGGTTTCCAGCGGAAACCGCCGGTTCCAGAAATTGCGGGTGATCACCGTGTCAAAACGGACGAGTTGATAGTGCTCACCGTTATCCGCAGTAATGTCCTTGAGTTTTGTCGTTTTGGTGGTCCCTTTATAAAAGCGGAAATTGGCCGCGGGATTGAGGGTGTCGTCCCCGGTCCAGCGGAACCAGATTAGGCCCTCCACTTCAAAATTACAGTTTTTTATGGAAATACTTTTGAAATTTTCGATATAGGTGCCCACAGCAACCGGGGTGGCGCCGGCGTTGACGGCATTGGTGACAGCCGTTTCGTCCCCGGTTTCGCTCATGTAGCGGTTCCAGTTATCCTCGGTTGTGATTTTATCCTGGAGCAGCAGGGAACAGGTGATGCCGAGATAAATTACTCCGCTGGCAATCAAAAGCACCAAAATGCGGACAATCCGTTTTTTCTGCCAGGGTTCCAGCTCCTTAAAATGGAGCCGCTTGACCGGCTCACGGTGGAAAAAAGTTTTAAACCAATTGTCCGCAGCTTTGGCTGTTTCCTTTGGATCCGGGGTACTCTGATCGGAACCGGGATGATCCTTCCGGGATTAATCCTGATGGGTTGATGGTGTATCCTGAATTTTTTTTTCTTCCATATGTTTCCTGCCCCCTGTTAAGCGTTATAATAAACGTGCTCTTTACACGACTTTAATATTAGTTTATTTTATAACAGAAACAATGGACGCGTCAACGGAATTCAGGAAACAGGAGAGAGAAATTATGACCTATTGTGAAAAATGTGGAACATTATTAACCAAAAAGGAACAACCGGAGGACGGCATGGTGCCCTGGTGCCCCCAGTGTCAGACTTACCGGTATCCGGGATTTAACACGGCGGTGAGCATGATTGTGGTGCATCCGGCCGGGGACAGGATTCTTGTGATCGATCAGTACGGAAAGAAAGGCATTCTGGTGGCGGGGTATGTTGCCAAAGGGGAAAGTCTTGAAGAAACCGTGGCCCGGGAAGTGCAGGAAGAAACCGGGTTGGCTTTACGGGCCCTGGATTTTAACGCAAGCCAGTATTATCCGGGGAGCAATACCCTCATGGTCAACTTTGCGTGCCGGGCGGCAGGGGAAACCCTGGTGCTCAACCCGGGGGAAGTCGACCGGGCCCGCTGGGTTCCGGTGGGGGAAGTCCGGGAGGCCATGCGCCCCCATTCCCTGGCAAAAGCATTTTTGTGCCAGTATCTGGATAAAAACCGGCTACCGGGTTAAAGGGGCAAACCGGGCGCCGGTAAAACGGGCCAGAGCCTGGGGATCCAGGCCAACCTGGGTGCCGACCTTTCCGCCGGAAACGTAGATAACGCCCTGGTCTTCTGCGCTGGTATCGATAAAGGTGGCGTAGGGCTTTTTCATGCCCACCGGGGAACAGCCGCCGTGGATGTAGCCGGTGTTGGGCAGCAGATCCTTCTGGTGGATCATGGCCACCGCTTTTTCACCGGAGGCCCGGGCGGCTTTTTTAAGATCCAGTTCTTCGCCGACCGGGATCACAAACACCCGGAAATCGCCGCTGTGTCCCTGACACACCAGGGTTTTAAAAACTTCGGCGGGGTTCTCCCCAATTTTCAGAGCGATGGACAAACCGTCCAGCGCGCCGTCGGAAACATCGTAATAATGGGCAGTGTAGGCAAGATGAGCCTGATCGAGGATGCGCATGACATTGGTCTTGCTGGCATCCTTCTTTTTCTTTTTTGACATCGGAAAGCTTCTTTCTATTTATAGATTATCATTTATTATAGCAATAAAAAGGAGAAAATAAATAGTGAGTAGACGAATTATTGCCTTGTGAGTTCCGTTATCATTTGATATAGTATGCATAAGTGGAATACGCCTTTGGCGTAAGTGCGAAGGATTGGAGAAGAAAAGTGAGAGTAGTGGGTGTACGTGTAGAAAAATTGACAAACCTGATGGCCCGGTTACCCAAAGAAGGCATTTTGCACAACATGGAAACGGGGCAGTACATGCGGGTGATTCTCCGGGTGATGGGCAAAGGTCAGATGGAAGAGCCTTTATTATGGAAGGGATTGTCTCCTTTCGACTATCATGATATCGGAAAAATTCTGCTTCCCCGGGAACTGGCGTATCAGGATCAGTTGTTTTCAGATGCCCAGCGTTATACGGTGATGGGTCATGTGGACTACGGCGAGCAGATTTTTAGACAAATTTGGGAGGAAGACAGTACCGCGGAGCTTTTTGGAAAAGCCGGCGGCAATATCGCTTTGTTCCATCACGAATGTTACGATGGATCCGGTTATCCGGATGGGCGCAAAGAGGATGAAATCCCATTTTTGGCCAGAGTGTGCGCGGTGGCCAATTCGTTTTCGGTGCTGCGCAAGGGCTCCGGTTTTTCGTCGCCCTGGTCGTTGGAAGAGAGCCTGGTGGCTCTTGAAAAACGGTCGGGCACGTGGTTTGATCCGGAGATCGTTTCGGTTTTCACTGAAAAAACCCGGGAAGCGTTGGAATAAAAAGCATTTAAATGGCAACGGATTGGAACAAAGGCCGTCCCGGGGCGGGCCGATCAAAAAGCCAAAGATCAACAGATGTTGATCTTTGGCTTTTTGAGTTCAGCTCAATTCAAGCCGGCAAAGGCGTCATCCACCCATACCCATTTTTTCTATAATAATGTTTCATTCCATTATGATTTGCAATTCTTTTCAAGGCGACATCAACAATGCTTCTATTGTGTTGCGTGCCCCATCCCTGTGGTATAATTAACCTATCCCGCATCGTCACACCGCAGAAAAAGGAGGCCCTTATGAACCTGATTCAGCTCAATTTTTTTATCACTGTGGCCGAGGCTGGCTCGTTTCGCAAAGCCGCGGATATTTTGTACAACTCCCAGCCCAATATTACCCGGGCCATCCACAAGCTGGAGGAGGAGCTGGGGGTCACCCTGTTTGAGCGCACCCCCCGGGGCGTCACCCTCACCGCCGACGGCCAAAACGCCTATTATTACGCCAACGCCATCTTAAAACAGGTGGACACCCTGGGCCGGATACACCCCGACGAAACCCCCATCGCAACCACCCTCAACATCGCCGTGGCGGGTCTGTTTTCCCCCGATGATTTGTTGTCGGATTTAATCGGGGAGATGGACATTCCCAAAATTGCCCTGAATATCTTTGAAACCCACATCGAAGACTTGTTGACGCGAATGGGGGAGGGACAGGCCGAGATGGGGCTTGTGACCCTGCATCCCCCCA
>JAQWCN010000055.1 GCA_028705955.1 Eubacteriaceae bacterium | reverse complement strand
TCTGGCGGGCCGGGTGGTTGATGGCGAAAGAAAACCGTCCAGCGAGCATGCCCTGCATCAGATCTTTTATACCGACCGGGAGGATATTGGGGCGGTGGTGCATACCCATTCCACCTATTCCACGGTTTTATCCACGCTGCGGGAAGGGCTGCCGGCATCCAGTTATCTGGTGGCTTTTGCCGGGCCGGATGTCCGGTGTGGAAAATACGCATCCTACGGAACACCGGAACTGGCAAAAGTGACCTTTGAGGCCATGCGGGACCGTCAGGCGGCATTGATGGCCAATCACGGGTTGATCGCCGGCGCCCGGGATATCGCCGGGGCATTTACAGTGGCAGAACAAATCGAACAGTGTGCCAAGGTGTACGTGATGGCCCGGGCGATCGGCAAGCCGGTTTTCCTGGATCCGGACGAAATGGAACGCATGATGGTCCGCTTCCGGGACGATTATGGGCAAAAATAAAAATGGGTCGGTAACATTTTCACATTCACCCTTGACAAATTCCCGCTTTGGGTTACAATGATAACAATTTAAAAATTAAACCGACGATGTGGAGATCAAGACACAGCGTGCACTTTCAGAGAGTCCCGATGGTGAAAAAGGACAGAACGCAGCGTGTTAAATGGACCACAGAGGGCGCAGTGAAAGGCTTCGGCCAAGTACCCTGCGACGTGGGGCTTACGTCAGTAGCCGGGAATATGTTGGTATTCCGCAAGTGTACGGGTCACAACCCGTAAAGCAAGGTGGCACCGCGAGCGCATTCTGCCCGTCCTTGACAGTATTTGTGTATACTGTCGGGACGGGCTTTTTTTCGTGGCCGGCAGTGAAAGGAGAAAACAATGAATTATCCTGATTTTAAAACAGTAAAACGGCTGGCGGACAGCGGGGATTATGCCACGGTTCCCATGGCGGTGGAAATGCTTTCGGATTGCCACACGCCCATAACCGTGCTCAAGGCGCTTAAAAATGTGAGCACCCATGTATTTTTGCTGGAATCGGCAGAGGCGGACCGGCAATGGGGCCGTTACTCCTTTTTGGGTTACGATCCGACGTTGTGCATCACCTGCCGCAATGGCCGGATGACGCTGGACGCCGGCAGTAAAATGACGGTGGATACGGATCATCCGGGAAAAGCGATCCGCCAGATTATTGCGGACAACCGCTGCCCCCGGGTGCCGGGGATGCCGCCGTTTACCGGTGGGCTGGTGGGGTATTTTGCCTACGATTATATCAAGTACAGCGAGCCGGCTTTGCGGCTGGACGCCGAAGATTCGGAAGGGTTTAACGATGTGGATCTCATGCTTTTTGACAAGGTGATTGCGTTTGACCATTTGCGCCAGCGCATTGTGTGCATTGCCAACATCAAAACCGGGCAGCTGGAGACAGCGTATAACAAGGGGCTGCGCACGCTGCAGGATATGGTGGATCTGGTGCAGAACGGAAAACCCAAAGTGGAGGAACCGGGAAGACGAACCGGGGATTTTGTGCCGCTGTTCGATCAGGAAGCGTACTGCGAAATGGTTGAAAAGGTGAAACGCCATATTTACGAAGGGGATATTTTTCAGGCGGTGCCGTCGAACCGGCTGGCGGCGCCCTTTACCGGGAGCCTGTTGGGAACGTACCGGGCGCTCCGGGCGACCAATCCGTCGCCTTATATGTTTTATTTTGTCAGTGACGATCTCGAGATTGCCGGGGCGTCGCCGGAAACCCTGGGCAAGCTGACCGACGGGGTGCTTCACACGTTTCCCCTGGCGGGGACAAAGCCCCGGGGGAAGGACCGGGAAGAGGACGAACGGCTCACGGCGGAGTTGCTCACGGATGAAAAGGAACTGGCGGAGCACAACATGCTTGTGGATCTCGGGCGGAACGACATCGGCAAGCTCAGCCGGTTTGGAACGGTGGCGGTGGAAAAGTACCATGAAATTGAAAAATTTTCCCATGTGATGCACATCGGCTCAACCGTCCGGGGGGAGATCCGGGAGGATAAGGATGCTTTGGATGCGGTGGACGCCATTTTGCCGGCGGGCACACTGTCTGGGGCGCCGAAGCTCAAGGCGTGTCAGATTATCAACGATCTGGAAAATTGCAAGCGGGGGATTTACGGCGGGGCCATCGGTTATATTGATTTTACCGGGAATCTGGATACCTGTATCGGGATTCGTCTGGCGTACAAGAAAAAGGACACGGTGTATATCCGGTCCGGAGCGGGCATTGTGGCGGATTCGGTTCCAGAAAATGAATTTAGAGAATGCATTAACAAGGCCCAGGCGGTTGTGGATGCCATCGCTTTGGCTCAGGAGGAAGCATTATGATTTTACTCATCGATAATTACGACAGTTTTTCTTACAATTTATACCAGCTCATCGGCGGGATTCATCCGGATATCCAGGTGGTGCGTAACGATGCGGTGACCGTGGCGGATATTGAGAGGATGAACCCGGAAGCCCTTATTTTATCCCCGGGACCGGGGCGGCCGGAAGATGCGGGGATGTGTATCGACGGGGTTAAGGCGTTTGCGGACAAGCTGCCGATTTTGGGGGTGTGTCTGGGGCATCAGGCGCTGTGTGCTGCTTTTGGCGCGACCATTGATCACGCGTCCCGGTTGATGCACGGCAAGGCGTCGCCCATCGGGTTTGACGCTTCTGATCCGCTGTTTGCCGGTTTGAACGCTCCGGTGACGGTGGGGCGGTACCATTCGCTTTCGGTGGCGGAAGAGTCGCTGCCTGAAGGGCTTGAGGTGATTGCTCGGGCCAGGGACGACGGGGAAGTGATGGCGGTGCGTTTAAAGGGGCGTCCGGTGGTGGGCCTCCAGTTCCATCCCGAATCCATTTTGACACCGGAGGGGGAACGGATACTCCGCAATTTTATCACGGAAATGGAAGCATCAAAAAACCTCCCGGGCCGGGAGGGGTAGATCATGGGGTGTCAGTTTGAACGAAAAGGGAGTGTTTTTACTGTTTGGTCAGTTTGACGGTATAGCCTTTATATTTTAAGTTCAGCAGGCCGTTGTCGTCAACCGAATAGCTCAGGCTCACATCATCGTCCAGATCTGGAGAGGAGATGGTGAGGGTATCGGCCGTTTGGGTATAGGTGCCGCTGTAATCCCCGGAAGCGTTTTTGGGGATGGTGTAGGTGACCCGGCCCGTGCCGTCTGCATTCAGGGTGACTGAGGCGGATACGCTGTTGCCCAGCATTTGGTACACCGATTTGTTGTTGGCTTTTTCCATCACCCAGGTACCGGTGATGTTTTTGACGGTGGCCGGGGTGGCCGTGGCACTGCCGGTACTGTCACTTTTGGAGGTGCCGCATCCGGCAAGGAGCAGGCAGGCGGCAGCGACAATCAGAAGCAGGGTTAAAAATCTTTTTTTCATGGGAATCTCCTTTTTTATTAAATCAGAGCCTGGATCCATTCGGTGATGAGCACCGCGACACAGGCAAAGACGGCCACAGTGATCAGACTGCGCCGCTGCCAGGATAAAATCACGGCGGCAATCAGGCCGACGGTGGCGGAAACCATGTTGCTGGTGGCGTAGAAGATAGCCGGAATGGTCATCGCCCCCAGCACCGCGTAGGGAATGTAATACAAAAATGACCGGACGAAAACATTGGTGATTTGCCGCTGGCACAGGACCAGGGGAATCACCCGGATGGCGTAGGTCACGCCGGCCATCACGACAATATAGCCGATAAGGGTGCCGGTGGTCATGACAGCACCTCCCCGGATTCTCCGGAGGCGGCAAAATTATCGCCTTTAACGGGATAGCGCCAGGCGCCGATGGCTGAGGCGGCAACCGCACAGATGATAATGGCAAAGCCGCTGGACAGGTTTTGAAGCACCGGGGCGTAATGCAGGAGGCAGCTGATGGTGACGGCGACCAGCACCACTATACGCACCGGGCGTTTGTCCCGGGAAGGTGGGACGATAATGGCCAGGAACATGCCGTAAATGGCAATGCCCAGAGCGGAGCGGATAAAATCCGGCAGCAGGCTGCTGGCGATGGCGCCGATGGTGGTGCCGGCGGTCCAGCCGATAATCGGAGCGATCATCAGGCCCAGCATGTATTTAGATCCAAGGGTTCCGTCCTGGCCGCTGCTCACGGCAAAGATCTCGTCGGTATCGGCAAAGGCGATGAGCAGCCGTTGGGGCAGGGTCACACTGGCGTCCAATTTTTGGGACCAGGATAAGGACATCAGGGCGTAACGCAGGTTGATGACCAGTTGGACCATGGCCATTTCGAGCAGGGGGCCCTGGGCGGCGATGATGTCGAGACCGGCAAACTGGCCGGCGGAGGTCAGATTGGTAAAGGAAATGAGAATGGCGGACCAGGCCGGCATCCCCTCAGAGACGGCCATCATGCCAAAGGTGAAGGAAACCGAAAGGTATCCCAGACCGATGGGGATCCCATGGCGGAACCCCGCGTCAAATTGATTGTGACAAAGGTTTTTTTCTTCTTCCACGATTGTATACTTCCTCTTTCTGTCAGATTAAAATTGAAATAAGCGCTGGGCGTTGGCTGCCGTCGCCTCAATGACGGTTTCCACATCCAGTTTTTTGATGGCGGCCATCTTCTCGGCGACCAGCCGGACAAAAGATGGCTCGTTGCGCTGGCCCCGGCGGGGAACCGGCGCCATGTAGGGCGAATCGGTCTCGATCAGCAGCCGGTCCAGGGGGGCGTAGGCCACGACATCCGGCGTTTTCCGGGCGTTTTTAAAGGTGAGGGGACCGCCGATGGCGATCATCATCCCCAGGTCAAAAATCTGCCGGGCCGTTTCCACCGAACCGCTGTAGCTGTGAAACACGCCGCTGGTTTCCCGGTTGAGATGCGCCTGAACCATGGCCAGGCTGTCGCCGTGGGCGTCCCGGTCGTGGATAATGACGGGCAGCCCCAGATTGCCGGCCAGTTCCATTTGTGTGGCGAATACTTTTTGTTGGAGGGCTTTGGGGGCGCCGTCGTCGTAATGGTAATCCAGGCCGATCTCGCCGATGGCCAGGGTTTTGGGCTTTTGGCACCAGCGGGTGAGCATGGGAAGGTGACGGTCCGGATCAAAGGCTTCGCAATCGGAAGGGTGGAAGCCTACCGCCGCGTACACGATGTCCCAGTGTTCGCTCAGGGCTACCGCTTGGGCGCTGGTGGCTTCGTCACAGCCCGGATCGAGAATAAAATCCATCCCGGCGGCTTTGGCCCGGTCAATCACCCCGGGAACGTCCTGATTAAATTGTGCATCGTCCAGATGCGCGTGGGTATCTCTTAACATAAATTTTCCTCATTCCGTTTAAGTGGTAAGGTTGGGGCAAAAGCAGATGTTCCCCAGCTGATTCTTTTCTTTCATTGTAACATAAGTGGCAAATTAATTCTTCACTATGCACAAAAATCATTCTGTGATAAAATAATGACAGTTCTATTGAGCAAGCGACAGAAAAAGCAGGAGGAACAATGAATTTATCAACGAAAAAAGCATGTTACACTGCGCTCATGATCGCGGTGACTTTTATAATGATCATGATTGTGCGCATCCCGATTCCCAACGGGTATATCCATCTGGGGGACTGCGCCGTCTTTTTAAGCGGCTACATTCTCGGGCCGGTTTTCGGGCCCCTGGCTGCGATGATCGGTGCGGCGTCTGCCGATTATTTTTCCGGATTTACCGCGTACGTCATCCCGACTTTAATTGCCAAGGGCGCCATGGCCTGGCTGACGGCCTGGGCGCTGAACCGGGATCTGGAACGCAAAATCCGGATTGGGATCATGGTGTTTTCCAGTGTGGTCATGGCTCTGATCTATTACATTTCAGAAATTATTATGTACGGCAATGCCTATTCCCCGCTGATTAATATCCCGTTTAATTTTGCCCAGGCCATGGTGGGTATGGCGGTGGCTTTGCTGCTGTTTAAACCGCTGGAACGCTTTCGGATTCAGTAATGGTGAACAGAACGGCCGGATTGATGAAAATTTAAAATCTGATTAAAATGAAAAAAGCTGCTGCACGTCACATCCCTGAGGGATGAGGTGCAGCAGCTTTTTCAATTGTGTTTGTTGTTAGAGGGTGTCCTTGGGCAGGCGGATGAACCCGCCGGGGATTTCTTCAAAATCCTGACCCGGTTCGTTTTCCATCAGCTGCCGGTATTCCGCAGCGTTGTCCCGGTTAGCCTGAATTTCTTCCGGGGTGAGGGAGCGGACCACTTTGGCCGGACTGCCCAGAATGAGGGAGCCTTCCGGAAAAGATTTGTTCTGGGTGACCAGTGAGCCGGCGCCGACGATGGAATCCCGGCCGATTTTCGCGCCGTTTAAAATGGTGGAGCCCATGCCGATCAGCACGTTGTCTTCGATGTCGCAGCCGTGAATGGTGCAGTTGTGGCCGATGGTGACGCCGTCTCCGATGATGGTGGGAATCCGGTTGTCCACATGGACCACGCAGCCGTCTTGAACGTTGGTGCCGTCCCCAATGGTAATGGGGGCCTGATCGCCGCGAATAACGGCCTGATACCAGACACTGCTGTCGGTGCCGATGCGGACATCCCCGACAATATCAGCGCTGGGTGCGATAAACAGGTGTTTGCGGCCGGCGGTTTTGCACCGGGGCGCCGGTTCTTCATCCAGAACAGGGGTCCGGGGTGTTTCGGCCGGGACTTCGGGTTCCGGGGTGTCCTGGGGAGCCGCGCTTACGGTTGAAGCGGGGGCTTCGTCGTCATTTTCTGTTTTTTTTTCTCCAATTTTCTGCCAATTGCCTTCGGGCAAATCGTCTTCGGACTGGCGTTTGTTAAAGCGGGTGTAGGTGTAGCCGTCCCCTTCATCTTTTAAGGGATTGACCACGCCGCCGTTGCCGCCGTAGGTGGCCACACTTTCGTCATGCTGGATCCGGCCGACTTCTTCGTCTTCTTTATATTCTCCGGAGACGGTCACTTTCCAGCCCTGGCCTGCGTGGACATCGTCGTCATCTTCCAGAGGGAGTCCCTTGGCTTTGGGGATGTCCACCAGACTTTTCTGGTCTTTCTGGCGCTGAACCGCCCGGTCGATGGCGTCACACACGCCGGAAAAATCGGTATCGAGTTCCCGGTTGGTGTAGGCGTTCAGGGTCAAGCCCATTTCCCGCAGGGCATCGCCCTTTTTACCGGATACACCACCTGCGGAATCGGAAAAATGATGAAATTTTTCCAGCTCAACCACCAGATTGGCGCTGGGACAGACAAATAAGAAGTGGTTGACATCGGCCATGGTGCTACGCTGAAAGGGCTCGGAATAATCCTTGAGATAGTCTACCCACAGTTTCTTTTCCTGAGGGGTTGCCTTTGTATCAAAATCTGTGATTGTCGGATTGTTGAAATCCTGTTGTTTTCCGTATGGCATGAAATTTCCTCCAGACTCAGTCGTTTAATTCAATTAGTTTCTATGGTAACACCTTTAGTCTGAAAATGAAAAGCAGTTTATTGGCGAATGCCGATATTTTTGTGGCGGATTATTCCTGTTTTTACGGATTTGCACGTCTGAGGGTTATTCTTATTGGAGTTTGGTGCCGCATTCCGAACAGAACTTGGTGCCTTCGGGATATTCTTTGCCGCAATTGGGGCAGGTGGGAACGGAAGGTTCGCTGCCGTCCAGGGGAGCGCCGCAGGCGCAGCAGAATTTGGCGCCGTCTTCGTTCAGCTTGCCGCATTGGGGGCAGATGTTGGGGGTCAGGGCGCTTTTGATATCTTCACACCGTTTGTCCCGTTCGTTCTGGGCGGTTTCAATCGCTTCCTGGATATCGGCGATTTGAGACAGCAGGTCTTTTAACGCCTGGGCTTTATCGCCGTAAGCTGCTCCATTGGTGGCCATGGCTTCTTTGCCGATGGCGATATACAAAGCGTCGCACTGGCGCTGCAGTTCTGCCAGATCGGCTTTCCCTGTCAGAATCCGGATATCCGGATCATCCTGGGGCAGGATCCCGGATAAATTTTTGACCAAATTGCCTAATCCTTCTGTAAATACATCACGCATTGTTTTTTTCCTCCTGTTTACGATTTGAAAATATCATACCACGGGTTTCTTTAAAATAGAAACACGTTTCATTCATAAAGAAAGATTTTTTATCTCGTGCGGGTGGGTTTCCGGATCAAAAAAATACAAAAGGCGCTCCGCAACGGCAGAACACCTTTTGTATATTAGGAATGAAAAGAAAAAGGGGAGATAACTCTCTCGACTCTTATAGTAGACCCGAAACCTTTAAACCGTCTTTACCGTCAGATCAAAATGAAAATGTTTAAGTAATCCATAAGATTGCCCGAAAAAGAGCGGGAAAGCCATCCATAAAATTTTTAGTGTTTTTCCACCGGGTTCGGTTGACGAAAGACAGAGAATCACATAAAATAATAAGTTAAGAAGCAACCGTGTTTCAAAGAATTTAAGGAGGTAAAGATGTTAAAAGGACGACATTTGATTGAACCCGGCGATTTCACCATAGAAGAATTAGAATCCATATTTGAGCTGGCTGATCAGATCATTGCAAATCAAGAGGAATTCATGGATATTTGCAAGGGCAAGTTATTGGCCAGCCTTTTTTATGAACCATCCACCCGGACCCGGTTTAGTTTTGAATCGGCGATGATGCGGCTGGGGGGACGGGTTTTCGGGTTTGATAATCCGGATAATTCTTCGGTATCCAAGGGAGAAACGCTGTCGGATACAGCCAAAGTGATCTCCTGTTATGCCGATATCGCGGTGATCCGTCATCCCCGGGAAGGGACGGCCCGGCTGATGGCCCAGTCGGTACCCAAAATGCCTGTGATTAATGCCGGGGACGGCGGTCACGAACATCCGACCCAGACCCTGACCGACCTTTTGACCATCCGTCACGAGCTGGGAAGTTGCTCCGGCCATACGGTGGGGGTGTGCGGTGATTTGCTTTTCGGCCGGACCATTCACTCGCTGGTTAAAACCCTGAACCGTTACGGCAATGTTAAGTTCATCTTTATTTCTCCAAAAGAGCTCCGGATGCCCGAGTATTTTCTGTCCATGCTGCCGGAGGGCAGCTGGCGGGAAACCGACAGTCTGGATCAGGCCATTGGTGATGTGGATATTCTATACATGAGCCGGGTTCAGCGGGAACGGTTTGTCAATGAAGAAGAATACCTGCGTTTAAAAGATGTGTATGTGCTGGATAAGAAAAAGATGAAAAAAGCCAGCAAAAATATGATTGTGATGCATCCCCTGCCCCGGGTTAA
>JAQWCN010000054.1 GCA_028705955.1 Eubacteriaceae bacterium | reverse complement strand
ATCCTGTGTTACACCACCATGCCACCCTACTATTGAATCCTTATGAAGGTATTTGTTTCTCCCAGCCGTGAAAACATAGTTTGCGGCAGATGAAAAGGCAGTGTTTTTAATCTCAACATCTAAGCCATGATTATAAACCCATTCCCCTAAATCCATACCGATATTTATTTCGCCACCAGGACTATTTAAAACCAAGCGGTTTATATTCGGTGAATATAACTGCTTAGCTTGCTCAACACCTTCTGCTGCCATTGGTCCATTATATACAATTGATGATCCTTCAACATGGACATCAACATGGTTTTCTTCCTCAGTTCCAGTAGGTTTCAATAACATAAACGCAGTAATTGATAACAACAGTAGTAATACAACCGCAAAAATAATCATAATTCTTTTTTTCATTCTTCATCTCCTTTTACTCTAAAATGTAAATTTAATAATGTTTTATTTTCAACTTTAATTTGTTATACAGACTCTTAACTAATTTCTCCTGAAGCCATTTGATCCAATTGCGCATAGCTAGGAACAAAAAAGAGATTGCCAGTTATTGCATGTAGATAATTTAATAAGCTATCCTCACTGGCATCTGCGGTCCCCTGGAACATGTGTTCTAACATTTGCGTTGTAATAGAAAAATTTTTTGAATATCCTAGAAAATAACTCCCATAAATATTCTGTGTTGGTTGGGAGTAGACAAGATTTGCTCGGATTATTTTCATTTCTTGCCCTTTATTATTGTGGGCTTTTGATATTTCAGTATGTGCATCCATGGGTTTGATTTTGTCCGAGAGTTCTAAGTCGGTCCATTTTCGTCGACCAATAATCTTTTCTTGAGCAACATCTGATAGCAGATCCCAGGCCATTTTATCAAAAGTATATTTTTGCGCAAATACATAACTGCCACCATTAAAATCAGAATCATCATCTATAAGAACTGCTTGCCAAGCTTCTGAATCTTTAGGATTTTCTGTCCCATCAACAAAACCAATAATCGCTCGACCATCACGATAACGAAAACCATGTGTTTCATCTACAGGATTCACGTAAGCTTCAATGAGTGCCTGAATGTTCGAAAGCATATCATAGCAAGGAGTCATACGATTAGCACGGATATGAAAAAAGAAATCTCCTGGAGTTGATGGGGCTACTGACGATGCCCCCTCTATTCCAGGAAAAACTCTTAATTCTTTCGGTTTTTTAGTGTTGGGGAAAAGTTTATCCCAAGCAACGGCTCCAATTCCCATGGCAAACTCAAATTCTTGCTCTGGATAACGAATGCGCAAACTCTCTACCATTGAAGGGATGCGGTCAAATAGATTTTGAAAAGCATTTAAAGCAGCTTTAGAAATTTTTTTATCTTTTAACGCGATAGTTGCAATAATAGAATTTTCTGATTGACCGGGAATAACATTTTGATATTTCATTTTGTATCCTTTCACTTAATTGATAAACACTATAATAAAATTTCCTTTTATTAAATACTGACATATAAATCTTAAGGACTAATCATTTTATGAATATTACTTATACAGCAAAAGAATTATCTAAGCATAAATTTCTTTGGAATAAAGCAGAGTGGTGTATTATTATAAAAATACAGTTAAAAACACGATGAATGGAACAGCCATACTAGCGAAGCCATCAAAAAAGCACTGGATTTGAATGATTTTATGAAGAACGATGGTATAGTCGTCATTAATTCATACCTGTCTTTGTAAAAACAGAATTCGATTGTCGGAATTAGAAAGTTATTTTTAAAATGAAAGGCATTTTGATTAGATGAGTGTGCAACCTATGAATGATATATATATCCACAATACTTTCAACCATATCCTAAGCACTAAGATTGTCCCCCAAAGGAGACGCTATGGATAAATATATTTATAATGACGTTATGGCTAGTTCCATAACAGAGCCTCGACAAACCCTCTTGGCACTGGATAGTGTGACATATGTATTAGGAAGCCTCAATAAAACTGTACAAACAGCCGTTGGAGCGGAGGATTGCAGAAGCCTTAACATTGAGTTGGCTTACTACCGCGGTGATCTGAATGCCGTGTTGAGGCTGACTACTGGGCTCACCACAACGGATTGGCGGGTTGGGCAACGTCTCCTCAGCCGTATGGCTGGAGCTGTAGCAGCTGGTCAATACGATATTTTCATGGATACAAAAATCCGTTTGGATGAAGTGGCTCGACAGTTAGCTGGACACCCTGACCAAGCATTTGTAGAATTAGCCCAAGCTGTTCTGTATGATACTGATAAGTGCCCACAGTGGATCATTGACGGAGACTTTAGTCGGCTACCTTTGGAAGCCCGTCCCTATGCCTGTTATCCTCGAGCTAAGTATTTACTAGCGCGAGGAGAATACGCTGCTGTCCTGTCTCTGACGGAAACAGCCTTATCCCTTTGTGATGAAACTCGCTATTTTATTACACGCATCTACCTTCGGCTCATGGAGGCTGTTAGTGCGGTTTGCCGAAAAGAGAATGCCCGCGCAGAAGCGGCTCTAGCATCCGTTATGGCGTGTCTTATCCCCGATGGTCTCATTATGCCTTTAGTTGAGCATTATTCTTCCCTAAGCAGTTTGCTGCCCCCATGGGTAAATCGGGCCCCAGTTTTTATGAATGCAGTAGAATCATTGAAAATTCAGATAGGGTATAACTGGGTAGACTTCCACAATCATGTCACGCATGGTCAAATATCCCAGATCCTTACCAGTAGGGAGTATCAGGTGGCCTATTTAGCCAAATGTGGTTATCGAAATCAAGAGATTGCTAAGGCTTTAAATCTCTCTGTTGCAACGGTAAAATCCTACTTGCAAGTAGTGTATGAAAAACTCTATATACAAAAACGTAAAGATTTGGAGAATTTAATTTTACAATGATATAAAATACCCCCTCTTTTTCATAGAAAAAAGGAGGTATTTAAAAGTGTGAAAAGCTGATAGGATAGACACAAAATCGTGTCTATCCTATCAGTTTTTATATTGGCAAAATGAACGGCAATGCTGAACGTGAAAGGATTTTACAATGCGATGTATCGTAATTTAAGTGGAGGTGGTTTGAAATAGAAAAAAACTGGCGTGTAGGTCTACCTTATGTAGATAATGTTCGCATCATCGGGATGACGATGATCATCAATTTGGTTGTTGTTATTCTGTTCCTGTACGGTCACAACTTAAGTGAAAGAAGTATTCTTATTGATGCGGCATGCTTCGGGGTGAGTACAACCTTTATTGATACGCTGTACATCAAACACCGAATAGATGAATTGGCCCAACAAGGTGCATTACCAGATCAAGCTCCCACCAGTGTAATTTTGGCCCATCTACCTCAAAATCCAATGCTTCTAGCGTTGATAATCGGCAGTATGTTTGCCATTATTACACCAATTTTAAACGGAGTAGTATTTAGATCTGAGATTATGGAGACATCGATCTATGACGGTAAAATTTCCAATACAGGGGAGTCGCCAACAGGAACAGCAAAAGCTGTGTTGGATGGAGCATTGAAGAATGAGAGGATTATCTACGGTAATGGCTCTGAAACGCTAAGGGCCATAGTAGCTTATCATCCCATCACGGCAAGTTTCATAGACGAGCAGTTGACACACATCGCAGAAATGCGTTGTTATCACGATCTGCTATATTTATGAATCAGATGCTAAACGGGAAGAACTCCAGGTTATAATCTATAAGATTCTCAAAATGCCCTGATATTTTGGTAAAGGTAGATTTTATAGAAATAAAACTATCTACGTGGTTTTACACTCAACAATATTAAGAAGAAACAGAAAAAACAAGTGAGAAGGGAAAATTTCCTAGCACTTGTTTTTTTGTTTTGCTATGTAGTGCTGTTTTAGACTCTACTTTAGATAGTGTTATAGCATGAAATCGCATCGATAGATGCGGGAAAAGCAAAAAAATAAGCAGGTCCCAAAGGCTGGAACCCGCTCTACACGGCGGTTTTGGTGGAGACAAGGGGATTCGAACCCCTGACCTATACGTTGCGAACGTATCGCTCTCCCAACTGAGCTATGCCCCCAATATAAAATGGCGGAGAAGGTGGGATTCGAACCCACGTGCCCCGGAGGACAACCGCATTTCGAGTGCGGCTCGTTATGACCACTTCGATACTTCTCCATAGCGGATATTAATATCCTAATCTTAATACAGAAAAAAGTCAATGCTTTTTTCTGATTTTATCCGTCTTGTTATTCTAACATAAATGGAGTAAAATGAGATGAAAATAATAAAGTAACGAGGAGATACGATGATGAATAATATAATTGGTTTTATTGGTTGTGGAAATATGGCTCAGGCGATGATTACTGGGATTATTCAGGAAGGTTCTTATGGTCCAGAACAAATTTATGTGTCAGATCCGAATTCTAAAGCACTGAGTGAAATGCGAACACGCTGTGGTATTGTGCCGTCCCAGGATAATATCCCTGTTGCCGAGGTTGCCGATATTCTGTTTCTTGCGATTAAGCCACAGTTTTATCCAGAGGTTATTGATCAAATTAAAGATGTTGTCAAGGATGAAACGATTATCGTGAGCATTGGTGCCGGAGAGACAATTGCAACGAATGAATCCCGATTTGGCCACCCCGTAAAGCTCATTCGTGTAATGCCAAACACACCTGCCATGGTCGGGGAAGGGATGGCCGCCCTTTCTCCAAATACCCAGGTAACAAAGGATGAAGTGTTGGAAATTAAGGATATCTTCGAGAGCTTCGGTCAAGCAGAAATTGTTCCGGAAACATTAATGGACGCCGTTACTGCGGTAAGTGGTTCATCACCGGCATACGTTTTTATGTTTATTGAAGCCTTGGCGGATGGTGCCGTAGCCCATGGGATGCCAAGACAGCAGGCGTATAAATTTGCAGCACAGGCAGTCGTAGGATCGGCCAAAATGGTTTTAGAAACCGGCAAGCATCCCGGGGAGCTGAAAGATATGGTATGCTCACCCGCAGGAACTACCATTGATGCGGTGGCGGCATTGGAAGCATCAGGATTTCGCAGTGCCATTATACAGGCTGTTGATGTGTGTGCCCATAAATCCAATGATATGGCTTCAAAAAGATAATATTTTGCCATAAAAATTGGGAAAGTAGGAAACTGCCCTAAATTATCAGATATATATTTGTTAACCCTTTGACAATCTTCCATCTATCGATTAGAGTAAATACGGTTGAAATCTGACTGTGGATTGCTGAGATAGTCATGGAGGAATAATATGGCAGCAGATACTAATATTTTAAAGATTAAACATGATGTTTTATATGAAGTCGCACGACTCGCTTTTGAGGGAACTTTAGATAAGGAACGGGAGCATTTACCTAAAAAAATGATACCTGGACCCATTCCGCATTTCCGGTGCTGCGTTTATAAAGAAAGAGAAATTATCCGTCAACGTATTCGCCTTGCTGAAGGGAAAGCTGTCGGACCGGTTGACGATGGAAATGTCATTCAGGTCATCAGCTCAGCCTGTGAGGATTGCCCCATATCCAGTTACGTGGTGACGGATAATTGCCAGAATTGTTTGGGGAAGGGCTGTATCAATGCCTGTAAATTCGATGCCATTACGGAAGGGGAAACCCGCTCGAAAATTGATCCTGTAAAATGCAAAGAATGTGGTAAGTGTGCAAAGGCCTGTCCATATAATGCTATTGCTTATCTAAAACGCCCCTGTAAATTCAGTTGCCCGGTTAACGCCATTACCTACGATGAATATGGCGTTTCAGTCATTGATGAGGCACGCTGTATCCGGTGCGGTGCCTGTATTCATAGCTGTCCCTTTGGAGCCATTGGGACAAAAACCTTTATGCTGGATGTTATTGAGGCATTAAAATCAGGGAAAAAAATATATGCGATGCTTGCCCCAGCTACAGAGGGACAATTTGGGGCAGACATTACTATGGAAAGTTTTAGAATTGCGGCAAAAGAAGTCGGATTTAGCGATTTGATTGAAGTCGGGTTAGGTGGCGATTTAACAACCGAAAGCGAAGCCCTAGAGTGGTATGAAGCATTCGAAAAGAATGAGAAGAAAACGACCTCTTGTTGCCCAGGATTCGTTAATATGATTTATCGTCATTATCCAGAATTAGCACAGCATGTGTCCACAACGGTCTCACCCATGTGTGCCATATCTCGAATGATCAAGTCCCAGGATCCGGATGCAATGACTGTTTTTATCGGCCCTTGCGTTGCTAAAAAGTCTGAGGTTGTCGATCAAAAAATTGTTGATAATGCAGATTATGTCTTAACCTACAGTGAGATCAGGGCTATTTTCAGAGCAAAGGAAGTGGTATTAAAGCCTGCTGAAAATTCTTATCAGGCCTCAACTGTCTACGGTAAGCGTTATGGGAATGCAGGTGGTGTCTCATCTTCAGTTCTCGCTTATCTTGATGAAATTGGTGCAGAGCACGAATCCTTATCGGTCTGTGCGGCCAACGGAGCGGGGGAATGTAAAAAGGCATTAGCATTACTAAAGGCCGGTCGATTAAAGGATGATTTTATCGAAGGTATGGCATGTGAGGGTGGTTGTGTCGGCGGACCAAGTCGAATGAAGGATCCAATGGCAAGTAAGAAAGATCGAGATTTACTGATAAAAAAAGCGCAAGAAAGACAAATTACAGAGAATCTGAAATCGGTAGATCGTACAAAATTTTCGATGCATCGTGATTAATGCGTTCGAATCGCTTTAATGATGCTTAAAGAATGATTATTTTAATACAAAACGCAACATTTAACAGGAAAAGGTCCCATTGTGCGGACCTTTTCCTGTTTTTATCGCTATGTGAAACAAAATACTGTAAAAATTCTTTAAGAAAAACTTGAAAACAGGAATTTTTTGGTAGAAATTTACGACAATTTCCGTAATTTCTATAAGAATCCCTTTTCACTCATTGGTATCCTGAAAAAGCTTTTGCAAAGATTTTTCAAAGTGCTATAATGTAGACAATATTTCTAAATAGAAAAGGAGGTCCTGCATGTGTCGATGAATAGTGTAATTCGTCAGATTGTTAGTTTGGATAAACGGGCTGTGGAAATTCAGGCAAGCGCGATTGCGCGGGCGGAAAAAATCAGTGTGGATACCCAGGCTGATCTTAAAAAGCGCGAATCTGAAATCCTGTCTAAAGCCAAGGAAGATAGTGCGAGGAATTATCAAATAGAAATTGAAAAAGCCCAAACAGAAAAAGAACTGACCATTCAAGAAATGAAGAATAATCTTGAATCGGCAAGGGCTCAGTACGAGTTGGAGAAAGCGGATTATGCAAGGCAAGTTTTAGAGAGCTTATTGCAGAAGGTTGATTAGATATTTAGTTATCTAGAAAAAGAAGTGGTGATTAATGGCTAACAGTAAACATTCCTGTGTTGATACTAAAGTCATGGCGATGAAGTCCCGGATGCTTACAAAGAGCGATTATCAGGCATTAATTCGGGAGCCGGATGTTGCGGGTGTTTTGTCTTATTTAAAAAACGAGACGTATTATGCTCCTTTTTTAAAGAATGTCGATACGCTGCAGGTCCATCGTCAGGCAGTTGAAATCCCATTGAATCGAATGAAAATCCAGCAAATTGAAAAAATACTTCATTATCTTAGTGGAATGGAAAAAGGGTTTATCAAAACCTTTTTAATTCGTGCAGATATCGAAGCATTGCGGATCTTGATTCGAGGGATGGCCAGGGGAGAAAATCTGGAGAGTTTGGCACCTTTGCTCGTTTATTCAGAGGAGTATACCAATATCGACTTTGAGCATTTATTGAAGGCGAGTGATTGGGAAAGTTTTAAAAAAGTATTGGTACATACAGAATATTTTCGAATCTTAGAAATTTATAAAACAGTTTCAATAGACGAGGATTTATTCCCCATTGAGAAATCATTGGAACGTTACTATTATGACAAATTGAAATGGTATTTGGATCGGTTGGATCAGAGGGAAAATAAGGCGCTCATTACCACAATGAGAAAGGGTATTGATCTGCTCAACCTTATCTGGCTATATCGTGGAAAGAAATTTTATAATTTATCACGGGAAGAATTACTGGCATACAGTCTTCGTGGAGGACTCCGTATTAAAATGGAGGGGATTCAGAAGATGGCTGAGGTAAAGGATATGGATACCCTACTCCAGATGATGGAAAGCTATGATGAATATAAATTCTTGTTTAATCATCGAAAGACCATCGATTTGTATATGGAGCGCCGACGTGAGCGGTTTCTCTATTTTGCCTTTTTAAACCTATTCCATAAAAATGATTCAGGTATTGGAAAGGTGGTTGCGTTTATTCGATTGACAGAATTTGAAATTGAAGATGTCACGTCAATCATTGAAAGCAAGCGTTACCGCATGAGCATCGAAGAAACAGAAAAATTCCTAATTCGTTACTTTGATTAGGTGTGGAAGGAAGTAGTTATGGCGATTGAAAATGTTTTAATGATGAACGTTGTCGGAAAGATTACGGACGTCGATGCCTTTGCCAAAGATATGTTCCTGTATCAGGATATTCAAATTGTTGATACGATGAGTGAGATTGACGCAGGACGTTTTACATTACCAGTTTGTGAGGAGAACCTTGATGAATTGCTCGGTTTTGCCCGACTGAAATCTGGCGAAGATGTTGCGGACGAAAAGCCTTTCGTTGACATGGTTAAGAAACTCAGCACGCTTTATGATGATAAGCTTGAGTTTAATATGGGACAATTAAAGTCCATGAATTTAAATCTAAGCAGTGTTCTGGAACAGGAAAAGCAGTACGAAGCATTCATTAACACGGAATGTATGGCTCTCGAACCCAATCGAGCTCGGATTGCAGAAATTGAAAAAAGTATCACCGCCTATAGTTATCTCAAAGATTTAGATGTCCCAATGGCTGATTTAGATGGCTTAGAATATTTTTCTTATGTTTTAGGCTCTGTTTCAAAGGATAATGCTGCCCGATTAAAGAGTATTTATAATACCGTTACTTCCATTGTGTTTCATGTGGGAAACAATGAAAGCGAAGAAGTTTTCCTGATTATTTCACCCAAGGATTTAGAAGTTGAAACACGTCGGATTCTGAAGGCACTAGGCTTTAAGGCGGTTGAAGGCTTGGATCAAAAATATACCAAGGTTCCAAACGATATTTTAACGGACCTAAGCCTTGAACGCATTAAGCTTGAAAAGCAAATTGAATTATGTGAGTCTAAGATTCAGGATTATTGTCATGATAATCGCCGGGAAGCGGAAAATCTTTTTAATGT
>JAQWCN010000053.1 GCA_028705955.1 Eubacteriaceae bacterium | reverse complement strand
CAGTCCCCCTGAATGGGTAAAACACCAACCCCATTTTTATGATCTACAATTTCCCGTAAAGCCTGACTGCCATCCGGCAATTGAATGGTTTCTTGTCTTAAATTAAGAATTCGACCATTATACAACGTTTTTGACGTCAGTGTCTTTTCGTATAAATCCAACGATTTCCTCCATTATTCAGACATCAGCTTATTAAGTTCTTCCATGAAAGATTCAACGTCCTTAAATTGCCGGTAAACGGAAGCAAAACGGACATAAGCAACCTGGTCAATATCTTTTAGCGCATCCATAACCCGTTCGCCGATTAAAACTGATGAAACTTCCTTATCTTCAATTTGATAAAGTTCCCGCTCCAACCGATTGACAACATTTTGAATCACTTCTACCGGAACTGGCCTTTTTTCACAAGCCTTTAATAAACCATTGAAAATTTTATTCCGGTCATAAGGCTCCCGTTGTCCTCCCTTTTTGACGACAATTAAAGGAATGTTTTCGATTCTTTCATAAGTTGTGAACCGTTTTTTACACCGTTCGCATTCTCGCCGTCTTCTAATCATCGAATTGTCTTCAACCGGGCGGGAATCGATCACTTTACTCCCATCAAAATCACAAAAGGGGCATTTCATAAAAGCCCTATTCTTCTTTATTCAAAAAATCTGGAATAGAGAAAAGTTCTGACGTATTGTTGCCGCTATTGGAACGATTTTCCGGTTTTCTGGTTTGGGTCTGTTTTGGTGCAATCTTTTGAGCTCTGTTTACTTTGGGTTGATCTGCCTGTTCGGTTCCTTCTGCTGGCAAAAACCCTGTTGCAATGACCGTAATCTGGATTTCGTCTCCCAAACTTTCATCGATTGTAGCCCCAAAAATAACATTCGCATCTTCATCGCAGGCTTCTCTTGCAATGGTAGCCGCTTTATCCACTTCAAATAAGGATAAATCTTCACCGGCACTGATATTCAAGAGCACTCCCGTCGCTCCCGTGATTTCTGTTTCCAGCAGTGGGCTTAAGATGGCTTCTTTCGCTGCTTCTTCTGCACGATTTTCACCTGTTGCACGGCCAACGCCCATGTGGGCAAGTCCGGCATCTTGCATAATGGTTTTGACATCTGCAAAGTCAAGACTGACCAGTCCAGGCATAGAAATCAAATCTGAAATACTTCTGACCCCTTGCAGTAAAACATCGTCAGCCAGTTTAAACGCTTCTCTCAAGGATGTCGATTTATCTGCCATCCGGAGAAGACGATCATTTGGAATCGTTACTAAAGCATCAACATTATCCTGTAAAAAATCGCAGGCAATCTGTGCATTGCGCATCCGGACTTTTCCTTCAAAAGAAAAAGGTTTTGTAACGACACCAATGGTTAATATGCCCATTTCTTGAGCGATCTTTGCAATAATTGGCGCTGCTCCAGAGCCTGTTCCGCCACCCATTCCAGCAGTAACAAAAAGCAAGTCGGTTCCTTCAATCAGTTCACCGATCGCATCCCGGCTTTCTTCGGCCGAACGCTGACCCATTTCCGGATTCCCACCGGCACCAAGGCCACCTGTTGTTTTTTCTCCAATTTGAAGCCTTTTTTCAGCCAATGTCAGAGCAAGAGCCTGATTATCTGTATTAACAGAAACAAAATCGACCCCTTTTAATCCAGCTTCGATCATACGGTTTACCGCATTATTTCCGCCTCCACCAACACCGACAACACGAATCTGTGCAGAGTTATCGTTATAGTTGTCCAGTTCAATCACTTTTCTTCCTCCTGTTTCTCACATGTATATGCTATTGGATTTTGTGTTCATAGTTTCTAGAATGTTATTAGAATATAATTCAGTCTAATCCATTTTTATCTATTCTATATAAAAAACATACTTTTTTCAAGTATAATTGATATTGATTTATTAATATTACCCTTTATGAGCAAAGAATTCAATGTTTATGCGTGACTTTCATAAGTATTTAAGACAATCCCCGTCTATGTCTGTCCCCTGATTTTATGAATCAGGTTCTGGATTTTACAATTGGGTTTTTATCCGTCGTTAAATTAATATCCATATCACTTTGGTTTTGATCTAACACCAGCTGAATATAACTGTATTGATTATGAAAATTATCCAAATCTTTAACTTCAATATTTAAATTATTTTTTGTAATGATCTTAAAACTATTCTGTTCCGTGCAGTTTAATTCCGAAATTTTTGCAAGGTAACCATCATTTTTAAGTTGTTCCAAAATATTTGTAGCCATACTGAATTTCCATTCCGGCTGCAAAGCTGCCGTATCGCCAACATTTTTTTCACCCATCTTGTTCAATCCAGATAAAATGGGGACATTTGTTTTGGATAAATACTGGGATACTTCTGTGATTTTCAATTTCTGATTGAGATAATAAACTTGATTATCTGTTACTATGGCACACAACACGGGGGATTCTTCCAATGTAACAACCAGGGTATCCGGCATTTTTTTCGTAATATGGATCGTTTTTGCATCAATACTGGTCTGAATATCTGCATACAATTGATTCATATTGAGTATAAAAATACATTGTCCCTCAACCTGGGGCAAGAGTTCCCGGACACTTTTAGAATCCACCGCTTCATTTCCTGCCACTTCAATATGTTTAACATCAAAATAGCCGCGATTTATGGTCTGATAAAACCACAGACCAGCCGCAACCAGAGCAGCAGTGACAATGATAATGACCATCGTTCGCTTGAAAATTCTTTGATGTTTTCTCTTTTTCAGCTCTTTTGATCTGCTTTTTTCCCTGGCCATCTTTCCCCCGTTACGCGTGCATTAACTTCATTATTTCTTCAACAATCCGTTCATCAGCGTCCAGTTTTGCATATCCTTTTGCACATTCGTGCATGGTTTCCAGCTTTTGATCATCTTGAATCAGATGACTGACCTTATCAATCAGCATTTCTCCTGTTAACGCATCATCTTCTATTACAATTCCCGCTCCTGCGTTAGCAACAGCCTGGGCATTAAAACGTTGATGATCCCCTGCAGCGTAGGGATAAGGAATCAGAATAGCCGGTGTTCCGGAAGCGGCCATCTCCGCAATGGACGATGCTCCCGACCGGCCAATGACTAAATCGCTGGCTCCCATCAAAACTTCCATATGATTACTGTATCCTAAAAGCCTGCAATTGGAGTCTTTAGACACTATAATATGTTTCTTGGCCAACTCCTTTTCTATTGTCTCATAATTTTTTTTACCGGTGAGCTGATAAATAATAATTTTCTTATTTTTATAATAATACGACATTAAATCCTTCATCGCCTCATTAATTGACACAGCTCCCTGACTTCCCCCCATCGCTAAAACCATTTTTTGTTCCGGTTTCAAACCTAGTCGTTGACGCATGGCTTGTTTTGAGACGCTTTTAAATTCGTCACGTACTGGATTACCACACAATACGGTGTGGGCCCCGTCAAAATACTGTTTTGCCTCGATAAATGACAAAGCGACACAATCTGCATGGCGTGATGCCATTCGATTAGCCCGTCCCGGGAAAGCATTTTGCTCATGAATCAGCGTTGGAATTCCTTCATGGGCCGCTTCTTTCAGAAGCATTCCGGATGTAAAACCGCCTGTTCCAATCACAATGGCCGGATGATATTTTTTTAATAATTTTTTTGAATCCCTTACACTGTCAAAAAGCACGTTTTTTAAAGCCGCAATGGTTTTGAGTGAAAACCCTTTTTCAAATCCTCTGGCCCGGATAAATTCCATCGGATAACCATAACGGGGGACAATATCTTTTTCCATTCCAACATAAGATCCTACAAAAGTGATCGTTGCCTCAGGAACATGTTTTTTGAGACATGCTGCAATGGCAAGCCCCGGATAAATATGACCGCCTGTTCCTCCGGCTGCAATCAATATATTTTTCATGACTCTCGCCTCCTTCTTTTCCTTTTATTAAATCCTCTTGACAAATTGAGAATCGGACCGACCATGACAAACAAAACAATCATTGAACTGCCACCAGCACTCACAAAAGGGAGTGCCATCCCCGTTACCGGGAGAACATTAGTGGCAACGGCAATATTAACAAGGACCTGAAAGCCTAAAAGAGACATTGTGCTGGCCGTATAAAGGTAACCAAAGCGATCCTTGGACGTATTGGCAATTTTATATCCCCGAACAATAATATATACAAAAAGACCGATTAACAAGAGGCATCCTACAAGGCCTAATTCTTCCCCAACATTCGCAAAAATAAAGTCATTTTGAAGTTCGGGTAAAAACAACAGTTTTTGTTTGCCATTTCCAAGACCTCTTCCAAAGATCCCCCCCGAACCAATCGCCAACAGGGATTGAGTGATTTGATAGTCGTAACCTCCCTTTCCCAAAAAAACGTTTAGTCGTTCAATTCTCCAGGGTTCTGCAATCATCAATCCCGTCACGGCAAGCGCTGCCAAACCAATGTATGGGAGAAAATACTTTAGTCTTGCTCCTCCCAGAAATAATACAAAAAACATACCGGCTCCAATAGCCAGTGCTGCACTTAACGAAGGTTCAATGGCTGTTACTCCACACAGTAAAAGAATTGGTAAAATGCATTTTATACTAAAAAGTTTAAAATTCGTTAACACCTCGGGTTCCCTGGAAATTAAGCTGGTTAAATATAATATACCGGCAAATTTTGCCAATTCAGATGGTTGAAAATTGGTAAACCCCAGAGATATCCAGCGTTTGGCATCATTAACCGTCACTCCAACGACGAGAACCAGAATTAATAAAACCAGACTGATCCCCATCAGTATAAAGGTTAATCGCTTATTATCAAACAGATGATAGTCAATCCGGCTGACCAGGTACATGGCGCCAATTCCCAGGGCAACAAACAATGCCTGTTTTAAGAAAAGATCGTACCCATTGCCATCAGGGTTTTCGACTGTTGCGGAATACATACTGGCACTAAAAACCATCAGCAGACCAAACCCGATTAAGATTAACAGCGCAATTAAGAAAGGTTTGTCTACTTTTCCGCTTTTCATCTTTATCTTCCCGAAGAGGTGACAAGGGTTTTGAAAAGATCACCCCGGTCTTCATAATTATCAAACATATCCCAACTGGCACAAGCCGGTGATAATAATACCACATCTCCCGTCTGAGCCATCTCTTTAGATTTAGCTACTGCTTCAGGATAATCATCGACAAAGGAATAATTTGAAAATCCTTGTTTTTGAGCGGCATCTGCAATATTATGAGCAGTATCTCCAATCAAGAACATATGTTTTACTTTTTTCTTAACAAAAGTTATAAATTCAGTATAATCCTCATTCTTATCGTATCCACCTGCAATTAAAACCGTCGGTTTCGTCATCGCTTTCAATGCTGTAATTGACGCGTTGGTATTGGTCCCTTTGGAATCATTGATATAATCAACCCCATTAACCGTTGCGACAAATTCCTGACGATGTTCCACTCCTTTGAATTGGATTAAAACTTGTTTAATCGTCGGAATGTCCACCCCCATAAAAAAGGATAACGCAATAGCCGCCAAAGCATTCATGACATTATGCGGTCCTTTGATTCCCAGTTCATCCACACGACATACGGGCCAATGCTTACCTTCTTTAGCAATTGTCAACATGCCATCGCGAACAAAGGATCCATTATCCTGGACCTGATTCATACTAAAAAAGACCTTATGTGCTTTGGCTTCTTGACTGAGCTGACAAACATCTGCATCATCGGCATTAATAACCAGTAGATTTTGGGCTGTCTGATTTTCAAAAATGCGGGCCTTTGCCGCATAATAATTTTCAAGGGTTTTATGACGGTCTAAATGATCTGGAGATAAATTAAGAATTGTGGCAGCCACCGGACAAAATTTATCGGTTGTCATCAACTGAAAACTACTGATTTCCGCAACATAAATATCCTTTTCGTTTGATTCATTAACATACCGGGTAATTGGATCTCCAATATTTCCAACGGTATAGGCATGACGATAATGATCAAAATGTTTAAAGATTTCACCTGTTAGTGTCGTTGTTGTTGTTTTGCCGTTTGTCCCCGTAATTGCAATAAACGGTGTTTTTGTCAATCGAAAAGCCAGTTCAACTTCACCCAATACCGGCAGCCCAATTTGATAAGCCTTCTGAATAACCGGGATTGTCGGAGGAACTCCAGGACTTGTAACCAGATAATCAACATCGTTTAAAACATCCGTGCTGATTTGTTGACCAAAAAGAGTTTTAAGGTGTTTTGCAGGTAGGGATTTCAAGTCATCTTTAACCTGGGGAAATTCCTTTACAATAGCTTCCATATCCCGGTTATCCGTTAAAATAACCGCTTCATTTCTTTCCAATAATGTCTTTGCTACGGCGACGCCACTTCTTGCCGCGCCAATTACTAATACTGTTTTCAAAAAATCCTCCTCAATTATACTGCCAGAAAAGCGATACATACGAAAATAATGGAAATAATCCAAAACACGGTGACAACCCGTGTTTCACTCCAACCTTTTAATTCAAAATGATGATGAATGGGGGCCATTCTAAAAACTCTTTTCCCATGACTGATTTTAAAATAGCCAACCTGGATAACAACGGATAAGGCTTCTATTACATAGAGAAGTCCGGCAATCAGAATAAAAAGTTGCATTTGCATCATGATTGCGATAACGACAACTGCACCACCTAAAGCCATGGATCCCGTATCGCCCATAAAAATATCTGCCGGATTAGAGTTGTAACGCAAAAATCCCAGACATGCACCAACAACCGCTCCACCAAACGCGGCACATTCTTCCAAATCAAAAACCATTGCCATAATCATAAAGAAAATCATAACAAAAGCGGTAACCCCGGCGGCAAGTCCATCCAGTCCATCCGTCAAATTCACCGCGTTGGTAACGGCAACCACTGCAAAAAAAGTAAACGGATAATATCCCAGGCCAAGATCCCAATATTGATTTGTAAATGGCACCATCAGCTTTGTTCCAATGGCCGGGTCGTGTCCGGCATACCATGCAATGGCCAAAGCCGCAGCAATTTGAAGAACAAGCTTCTGCCATGCCCTAAGACCCAAATTATGTTTTTGGGATACTTTAATAAAATCATCCAAAAATCCAATGGCACCAAAAACGATCATAACCAATAAAGGAAACCATACTCTCTGTTTGCCAAGACAAACAAAGATAATCATTGCCAATAAGACCCCGCCTTGTATCACCAGTCCTCCCATCGTTGGCGTTCCTGATTTTTTAAGATGACTTTTAGGGCCTTCTTCCCGAATGGACTGTCCAAAATGCCATTTGTGTAGAACAGGTAAAAAACGTGGTGTAACGATCCAAACAAACAAAAAACTAATTAACAGGGCACTGATCGCGATCTGTATTGTATTCATTCGGTCAATCCTCCTTCAGAATGTCCACGATTTTACCAAGCTCCATCCCATGTGAAGCTTTAATGAGAACCGTATCTTCTGCTTTCATTTCTTTTTTTAACAATACAGCTGCTTCTTTTGCGTTCGCCACATGAAAAATGATCGCTTCCGATTTAGCCTCCCGTGCTCCCGCTGCGATCGCCCTAGCGTGCTGACCAACAGCAACGATCATATCCATTTTACCAGCTGCATATTGTCCTATTTCCCAATGTTTTTTTTGCGAATCCATGCCAATTTCCATCATGTCGCCAAGCACTGCAACTTTTCTTCCTGAGCGGCCAATACATAAGTCACCCATTGTGTTCATTGCAGCCTTCATGGATTCCGGATTTGCATTATAACTATCATCGATCAAATGAACGCCCAACAAATCCTCTGTTTTCATCCGGTTGCCACTGGGAATAAACACATCAAACCCTTTTTGAATTTCTGATGCGGACATCTTGTAATAGCGTCCGATCCAAATGGCCATTAAACAATTATAAACATTATGAATCCCCGGAAAACCAAACCGATATTCTTGATGATCAACACAAAACGAAATGCCATCCTGTCCGGTGTGAACATTCCGGGCTTGCAAATCCAAATCATCGTGTTCAATCCCAACGCGAACGATCGGATACCCTTCGTCGTGAATCCCGCGTAAGTAAGAATCATCGCCATTTATCAAAGCGACATCATTTTTTCCGAGGGTGCTAAATATTTCTTTTTTGGCTAAAAGTGTATTCTGCTTTGTTTTTAAATTTTCGAGATGGGCTGAACCGATATTGGTGATCACTGCAATATGAGGAAGCACTTCCCATATTGAACGGGTAATTTCCCCGCGGTGACTCATTCCCATTTCAACGACGGCCATCTGATCGTCTGCTGTCATTTGAAGCAGCGTCTGAGGGATGCCAAATTCATTATTGAAATTGCCCTGTGTCTTCATTGTTTTATAGTTTACAGAGAGAACAGATGCAATAATATCCTTTGTCGTTGTTTTTCCACTGCTTCCCGTTATACTAATGACCTCAGCCGCACATTTTCGACGATTGGCGCAAGCGATTTGTTTTAAAGCCTCGATGGTCGATTCAACTTGAATGACCCCTGCATCGTTTGCCTGTTTTATAAAACTTAAATGACCGGCGTCAATCAGAACCGCTGAAGCTCCATTTGTGACCGCCGATTCGATAAATTGATGGCCATCATTTTTTACACCAACGATTGGAATATATAAATCCCCATCATGCACTTTACGGCTATCAATAACAGCTCCTTGAACCCAAGGCACCTGACCTTTTTGAATAATTGTTCCATGTGTTATATCACATATATTTTTGATTGAAAGTTTCTCCATAACCCATTTTTTCTTCCTATTTTAGACTTTTTGAAAATGCTCAATTTCATATTATAGCAAATTATTTGGCATCTTCCAATTATTATTGTGAAAAAGTGACGGTTACTTCGGAATTCTTATCAACCTCTGTTCCTGCCGCAGGATCTTGTCCGGTAGCAAAACCGGACCCATTAATCTTTATATTCAGTCCAAGCCCCTTCAACAATTCATTGGCTTCCTGGACATTCATGCCTGATAAATCCGGGACTTTTACTTTTTTACTCTGGTCCTGGGTTGTACTTCCCACTTCCAGAACCATCTCTGTCGATCCATCATATTGAGATTTTGCTTCCAAACTTTGAGAAACGATAACCGTTCCATCATTGGGGTTATTGACACGGTATTTAATTCCTTTTTCATCCAGAATCTGTTTGGCAAAATCCAACTCTTGCCCCGTAAGATCCGGTACCGTTACCGCATTTTTTTGTAATTCTGTATCGCTTTGTTTTCCCTGTCCCATATAATCCAATGTATCTTTTAAAATTTGAATCCCTGTTGGTGCCGCACTTTGGGAACCATAGGCACTGCTGTCCGCTTCATCAACAACCACGATCACGGAATACTGGGGATCGTCA
>JAQWCN010000052.1 GCA_028705955.1 Eubacteriaceae bacterium | reverse complement strand
CTATTGGATATCGGGCTTTAATCAAGAAAGAGGTTTGAGAAAAAATCATGAGAAAATTGAGTTGTAGAACCGAAGCAACCCATGAAACACAGATCGTTATCGGTCGGGGCCTTAAAGATCAATTATATGAAATGGATGATTTCTTTGGAAGTTATCGCAATCTGGTCGTTGTCACCGATAAAAATGTTGGCAAGCACTATATGGGATTGATTAAAAAACAGTTGAAATCTTTTGGCGGAACCGTCTACGGTGTTGTGATTGAACCGGGGGAATTATCAAAAAATTTAGCGACGGTAGAAAAGATATATTATGATTTATCTGAATACGGCATTACCCGGGCGGATGCTATTGTTGCCGTCGGCGGCGGAGTCGTTGGGGACATCGCAGGATTCTGTGCGGCAACCTATCTCCGGGGTATCGATTATTTTCAGATTCCAACCTCTTTACTGGCCCAGGTCGACAGCAGCGTCGGCGATAAAACCGGGGTGGACCTGGAAGTGGGGAAAAATTTGGTCGGCGCATTTTATCCTGCAAAAGCAGTGATTGTCGATCCTTCTTTTCTGGAAACACTGGATGATCATTTCCTGATGGACGGGATGGCGGAAGTCATTAAATACGGTTGTATCAGTTCGTCTAAACTGTTTGTCCGCTTGATGGGGTATCAGTACCAGGAAGATCTTCTGGAAGATATGGAAGATATTGTGACAAAATGCCTTCAGATCAAGCGGAATGTGGTCGAAGAAGATGAACGGGAATCCGGGGTGCGCCGTATTCTTAATTTTGGACATACCATTGGTCATGTGATCGAAACCTATTTCGGTTTTGGAACCTATACCCATGGGGAAGCAGTGGCGATTGGTATGTATAATATCACGCGGATGTCGGTCAGGGAAGGCATCACGCCCGAAGAAGATCTTGAAAATCTTGGGGTTATTCTGGATACGTACGGTTTACCGTCCAAGTTGCCTGAAATGGATATGGAAAAGGTGAACCAATTGCTGGGTAATGATAAAAAATTTGAAGGAGATATCCTCAATGTGTGCGTCATGCCTAAAATTGGCACTGCTGAAATTGTCCGGGTCCATAAGGATAAAGCCATCCAGTTATTCATGTAAGAGGTTTTTGTGGATACCATAACAATTTTACCCCAAAAAATAGGGGGAACACTTATCATGCCCCCTTCAAAAAGCATGAGCCACCGGATGGTGATTTGTGCGGCTCTGGCAGCCGGCACAAGCACCATCCGCAATGTTTTACTATCGGAAGACATTGCGGCAACCTGTGAGGCGATGACCGCCCTTGGTGCCGTTATTGACATTATGAATGAACCCCGGGGATTGTCCACGTTGAGGGTTACCGGAATAGAAGCTGTCGATGCTTCGCATCAGACCATTTGCTGCAATGAATCGGGTTCGACCCTGCGGTTTATGGTGCCGATCCTTGCCATTAAAGCAAAAAAAACAAGGATCACCGGCAAGGGACGGTTGCCAAAGCGTCCCATGGGGCCCTACGAGGATTGTTTAACCCGGCAGGGCATTTTGTGGCACAGCGAGAAGGTTGGCCAGACCCTTCCACTGGTGTTGGATGGTTGTTTAAAACCCGGACGGTTCACCCTTCCCGGCGATGTGTCCTCTCAGTTTATTACAGGACTGCTTCTTGCGCTGCCTCTGCTTTCCGGTGATTCGGAAATCGTTCTGAGTTCGCCTCTGGAATCCCGGCCCTATGTCGCCATGACGTTGGAAGCGATGGCTGCATTCGGCGTGACAATTCATGAAAAAAATGACAGGCTTTTTCAAATCACGGGGAATCAACGGTATTGTTCCCAGGATTGCCGGGTCGAAGGGGATTATTCCCAGGCGGCTTTCTGGATGGCAGCGGGATGCTTGAGTGAAAAAGTGATGTGCGCGGGGTTAAAGTGCCCTTCCAGCCAGGGAGATCAGGCTATTATTCCTTTCTTGAGAAAAATGGGAGGGCGAATTGCCCGGACCGGCAGCGGATTTTTGGTCATTCCGGAAAAGACCCGGGGGATACGGATGGATGTGTCCCAATGTCCGGATCTGGTACCGGTTTTGGCGGTGGTCGCCGCATTGTCAGAAGGAACATCCCGTATTGTCAATGCCGGACGTTTGCGCCTGAAAGAATCGGACCGGTTGTCAGCGATAACCACTGGATTAAACACATTGGGAGCCCGGATCACTGAAAAAAGAGACGGGTTGGAAATTCACGGTGTTTCCCGGCTAAAAGGGGGAACGGTGGACAGTTTTAATGACCACCGGATTGCCATGGCACTGGCTGTGGCCAGTCCATGCTGTACAGAGCCGGTTGTTTTGACCGGGCCGGAGTGTGTTAAAAAATCATATCCGGACTTCTGGAAGGATTTTACAAGAATGGGAGGAAGCATTCAATGACATCCAGCTGGGGAGATCAATTAAAAATATCACTTTTTGGGGAATCCCACGGAGCGGCAATTGGTGCAGTGATTGATGGCCTGCCAGCCGGGATTCCAATCGATCCGGAATTAATCAAGCTGGAAATGAGCCGGAGAAGCGCCAGGGGAAAAGCACTGGCAACGCCCCGGAAAGAACCGGATGAAGTTGAGATTGTTTCCGGATACTTTAATGGAAAGACGACGGGAACGCCTCTGGCGGGACTGATTAGAAACCACAATACCCATTCCGGGGATTACAGCAGAACCCGAACTAAAATGCGTCCGGGCCACGCGGATTATACAGGATGGCTGCGTTATGAGGGGTATCAGGATTACCGGGGCGGCGGTCACTTCTCGGGACGCTTGACCGCACCGATGGTTTTTGCCGGGGCCGTGGCCAAGCAAGTCCTCATGCATCAAATGCCTTCTTTGTACATTGGCAGCCGGATTGTGTCCATTGGCCAGGTCAGTGATCATAAGCATGTGGCGCCGGAGCAATATGACCGCATGAAAGCTTTAAATCCCATGTTTCCGGTGTTGACAGAATCAATTAAAGACGAGATGGAAAAACAAGTTGAGACAGCCCGGGACGAACAGGATTCGGTGGGCGGCATCATCGAAGGTTTTATTACAGGCATGCCCGGCGGTTGGGGCAATCCCATTTTTGAATCGGTTGAGAGCCGGTTATCTGCGCTCCTTTTTGCGATCCCTGCGGTCAAAGGAGTCGAATTTGGTTCAGGATTTGACATTGCGACGATGCGGGGTTCTGAGGCGAACGATCCCTTTTTTATCGAAGGGGGCCAGGTTCGAACGCGCACCAATTGCAATGGCGGCATCAACGGCGGCATTACCAACGGCATGCCGGTTGTCTTTCGGGTGGCCTTTAAACCGACGCCTTCCATCGCCAGGAAGCAGTACACCATTGATATGGAAAAACAAGAGAATACGACGATTGCGATTGAAGGTCGTCACGATCCGTGTATTGTGTTGAGAGCGGCGCCGGTGGTCGAGGCGGTTACCGCTTTATGCATTTTGGATTTGTCGCTGTAAGGAGAACCCATGGATGAAATTCGACGTCAAATAGATGAAATAGACAGACAGATGGCGGCGTTGTACGAACAACGCATGATGTGTACGTTACAAGTGGCTGAATATAAATTCAATCATCATGGAAAAATATTCGACCCTGACCGGGAAAAAGCCGTCATTGAAAATAATGTCAGCCGTCTGGATCATGTTCAGTTTAAAAAACAATATCAAGCATTTCTTCAGTTTATGATGGACCAAAGTAAGCGGCTTCAAACCGAATATTTTGAGAAAATGAAAAAAGAAAACCATTAACCTGAAAAATTGCCAATAGAACCCAAAAATACCCCTTTGAATTTTCAAAGGGGTATTTTATAATATTAGGAATAAATATATATTCACCGGTTTTATTTCAATGGGACGGGTGATGTGGAGTGTATTTAAAGAAAGGAGCTGTAATGAAAAAATTTAATAAAGTTTTGGTAGCCAATCGTGGGGAAATTGCTATCCGTGTCATCCGTGCATGTCACGAATTGGGGATTTCTGCTGTCGCGATTTACGCCCAGGAAGATAAGATGTCTTTATTCCGGGCCAAGGCAGATGAAGCTTATATGATTAAAGGTGCCGGAGGACCTGTCGCCGCCTATTTGGATATGGACAAGATCATTGAACTTGCCCTGGACAAAGAAGTGGATGCCATTCATCCCGGCTATGGCTTTTTATCTGAAAATCCGATTTTCGCCCGGAAATGTGCAGAAGCGGGTATCGAATTTATCGGACCAACCCATACCATGATGGAACAGATGGGCGATAAAATTCAGTCTAAACTGGTGGCAAAATCGGTGAAGGTTCCGACGATTCCCGGGGTTGAAAAACCGATCACCACGGATCAGGAAGCCATCGATTTTGCAAGGGTTGCGGGTTATCCGATCATCTTAAAAGCAGCAGCTGGTGGCGGTGGCCGCGGGATGCGGATCGTTCGTGACGAAAAAATTCTGTTAAAGGAATATCATTCCGCTGTCAGTGAAGCAACCAAAGCATTTGGGGACGGCACCATCTTTATTGAAAAATATCTGGAAGAACCCAAGCATGTTGAAGTGCAGATCTTAGGGGATAAACACGGTCAGGTGGTTCATCTTTATGAAAGGGATTGTTCCATTCAGCGCCGTCACCAAAAGGTCATTGAATTTACCCCGTCGCTTTTTTTAAGTGATGCACAGCGCAAAGAAATTTGTGCCGATGCCATTAAACTGGCCAAAGCGGTTCATTATTGCAGTGCCGGGACCATTGAATTTTTGGTCGATAAACAGGGTAATCATTATTTTATCGAAATGAATCCCCGGATTCAGGTGGAACATACCGTCACTGAATTGGTGACCGGCATTGATTTGGTCCAGTCTCAGATTTTAGTGGCCGAAGGGTATGCGCTGGATTCAGATGAAATTAATTTAAAGAGCCAAAGCGATGTACAGGTACGGGGATACGCCATTCAATGCAGGGTAACGACAGAAAATCCAAAAATGCACTTTATGCCGGATACCGGGCAAATTGATGTGTACCGGACAGCCAGTGGACCGGGGATTCGTCTGGATGGCGGGAACGGATTTACCGGATCGGTCATTACACCCTATTACGACAGCCTTTTGGTAAAATGTTCGGCTTTTGGCCGTTCGTTTGAAGATACCCGGCGCAAAGCACTTCGTGCCTTAAAAGAAACAGATATCGAAGGGGTGGAAACCAATAAGGACTTTTTGATCAATGTTTTGGAACATCCTTTGTTTAAAGCGGGTAAATGCAATACCAAATTTATTGATGATCATCCGGAACTGTTTAATATTTCAGAAGCCAACAGCCCAGCTTATAATATCACCCGGTATTTTGGAAATGTTGTTGTTAACGAATCTTTTGGAGAAAAGCCGGACTTTAAAGAACCGGAAATCCCGGAAGTTCCGGATAAATTTCCATTGTGGGGAACCAAACAAATCCTGGACGAACAGGGTCCGGACGGTTTGGTCAAATGGATTTTGGATCAGAAGAAACTGCTCATTGGGGATACCACCATGCGGGATGCCCATCAGTCGCTGTTGGCGACCCGGGTTCGCAGCCGGGACATGATCAAAATTGCCAGAGCTACTGCTTACTACGGCAGGGATTTATTTTCTCTGGAAATGTGGGGCGGCGCGACGTTTGACGTTGCTTACAATTTCCTCAAAGAATCACCCTGGCGCCGTTTGGATGAACTTCGGGAACGGATTCCAAATATTATGTTCCAGATGCTTTTGCGCGGGGCGAATGCGGTTGGGTATAAGAATTATCCAGACAATGTTATTCGCGCGTTTATTCAGCAATCCGCCAAATCAGGCATTGATGTTTTTCGGATTTTTGACTCCCTGAACTGGATGGAAGGAATGAAGGTATCCATCGAAGAAGTTTTGAAAACTGGAAAAGTCTGTGAAGTGGCCATGTGTTATACTGGTGATATTCTCGATTCGACCAAGACGAAATACAATCTGGATTATTACGTCAAGATGGCCCATGAAATTGAAAAAACCGGCGCGCATATTTTAGCGATTAAAGATATGTCGGCGTTATGTAAACCGGTGGCGGCCAGAAACTTAATGCGGGCGCTTAAAGATGAAGTGAAAATGCCAGTGCGTTTTCATACCCATGATACTGCGGGCAATGGCGTCGCAGCAGAAATTATGGCAGCCATTGGCGGGGCTGATATCGTCGATGCAGCCCTGGGCGGCATGAGTGGCTTAACGGCACAACCGAATATGAATTCCATTGTGGCTGCGCTGGCGCATTCTTCCCACGATACGATGATCAGTGAAAAAGATATCCGCAAACTGTCTGATTATTGGGCAGAAGTCCGTCCGGTATATTCTAAATTTGAATCCGGGCTAAAAACTGGAAGTACAGAAATTTATGACCTGGAAATTCCCGGGGGCCAATATTCCAATTTGAAACGTCAGGTTGACAGCTTTGGTTTAGGTCTTAAATTTAACGAAGTGAAGGAAATGTATAAGGCGGCAAATATTCTGCTCGGGGATATTGTTAAAGTAACACCTTCCTCCAAGGTGAATGGAGATTTGGCCATCTTTATGGTTCAAAACGGACTGACACCGAAAAATATTTACGAAAAAGGAAAGGATCTGGCTTTCCCGAATTCGGTTGTTGATTTCTTTAAAGGCATGATTGGTCAGCCGGCAGGAGGTTTTAATAAAAAACTTCAAAAAATTGTTCTCAAAGGAACAGAACCCATTACCGTTCGGCCTGGAGCTTTGCTGCCGGATGAAGATTTCGATGCCATTCGTAAAGATTACAAAGAGAATTATGCGATGGATCTCAGTGACCGCCAGGTGCTTAGTGCGGCGTTATATCCAAAGGTATACAAAGAATACAATGACTTCCAGCAGGAATATGGCGATTTTATGCGGATGGAAAGCCATGCCTTCTTCTATGGGTTAAAAGAAGGGGAAATGACCGAAGTCGAAGTGGATGCGGGAAAACGCTACATGATTAAACTGATCAAAATTGGCGAACCTGACGAAGGGGGCTGCCGGCCCATTACCTTTGAAATTGATGGCTTTAGACGGTTGGTCTACGTCGAAGATAAATATTCCTTGTCTTCCCAGTCAAAGAGTACCATGCTCAAGGCAGATCCCAAGAATAAAAAAGAAATTGGTTCTGGTATTCCAGGAACAGTTCTTAAAGTTCTGGTTAATGAAGGGGATAATGTTAAGGAAAATCAACCGCTTGTTGTGGTGGAAGCCATGAAGATGGAAACGGAAATTGTCGCGACTCAGGCAGGAAAAGTTAAAAATATTTACGTTTCAGAAGGACAAAAAGTTGAATCTGGCGAATTGATTGTAACGCTGGAATAAAAAAGACCGGTCAAGGTCGAAGCAGAAAACAAAAAGGTGTGATATACCATGTGTATTGCACCTTTTTTATAAACAAAAATTCCATAAAAAAAAGACCAGTTATCATTAATTTCCTCAAAGCCTTTCTCCAAGGATGATATACTGGTCTTTACCGCTCGACTATTATTTGCATTTCTGGTGGTCTCACTCCCTTCTGCTTTTTATTTAAGAAAATGATGGTGTAAGCTTGGTTCGTTGACTAATGCTATTGAATGGCCCAATGTATCTACGTGATGGCCTCCTATCGTTATCGTACACGGCTCTCTTTATTAATATAGCCGTCGATATACAATGAAACCATTGTTGGATTATGGTTGCCGATTCGATTAATCCCCAATCACCTTTTCACTTTCTTTTGATGATTCTATTATAAAACGTTTTACACGATTTGTAAAGCTTTTTTTGTAAAGGAATGTCAAAAAATGTAAAAATTCTGAAGAACCGTAGAAAACCGTGGAATCTGGGATCAGTTAGTGTATAATAATGGTAACACTAAAAAATGAGAGAGAATGAATCATGAATGAGTTTTGGACATACTTACAATCCCGGGTGACGTTTGGCAACGTTATTGAGGTTGCCATCATCGCTTATGTCATTTATAAAATATTAATGTGGATCCGGGGGACCCAGGCGGAACAGGTTATCAAAGGATTTATACTTTTGACGGTTTTAATCCCTTTGTGTTCCTGGCTGAAATTTACGACGCTGTATTATGTGTTGAATAGCATGTTTACCTGGGCACTGATTATTATTGTCGTTGTTTTTCAACCGGAATTCCGTTCCGCACTGGAACAGATCGGGAACAACCGGATTTTTAACCGGTACTTGCGCCGTTCAGACCGTAATATGGTGATAAAAAACATTGCCCGGATCTCCAGAGCAGTGATGGATCTGGCGGATGAACAAATTGGGGCGCTGATTGTTTGCGAGGTCAATACCGGACTTAATGATATTGTGGCCACCGGAATTAAACTGAACGCAGAGATCAGTACAGAGGTCTTGGAAAATATTTTTACACCCAACCGTCCGCTCCACGACGGAGCTGTTGTCATCAATCTTTGGACAGGAAAGATTTTGGCGGCAGGCTGTTTACTCCCTTTGACAGATAACCGTACGCTCGATACAGAGCTGGGAACCCGGCATCGCTCCGGGATTGGCATTTCTGAAAAGTCGGACGCCATTACGATTATCGTGTCTGAAGAAACCGGAGTGGTTTCTTATGCAGAAAAGGGAGGCCTAACAAGGGGGCTCCACCGGGAGGATCTTGAACTCCTGTTGGCTGATCATTTTTCAAAAGACGATGAGGACGAGGACGAAACCAACAAAAAACGATTCGCTTTCTGGGGGAACAAACATGAAAAATAGCATGAAAAGCGAAACGAAAGCAAAAGTCATTCGGATTATCATCGCTGTATTTCTGGCTATTTTTATGTGGGTGTATGTCAATGGCAGCTCAATTGACTTGGTGTCCCAGGAAATTAACAGCATTCCCGTTACCTTAACCAATTCTGACACTTTGGCGGCAAAGGGGCTGGTGCTTGATGTCCAAAAGAGTTATTATGTCAATTTGAGAATCAAAGGGACAGAAAAAAATATAGAGGCGGTTAAAACATCCGAGATCACCGCGGAAGTAGATTTGAAGGACATTAATGAAGCGGGAAGCTACACCCCTAAAATTGTTCTGAAAGGTTTGCCCAATTCCATCACTATGGATGAAGTGAAGCCTGAAACCTTGCAGCTTCAGGTGGATAAGATTGAGGATAAGGATCAAAGTGTAACCATCAATGCCAGCGGGAAGCCGGGGAATAATTTATCCGTCATTTCTGCGGAGACCAATGATACGGTGAAAGTCAGCGGTTCATCCGATGATTTGGCAAAAATTTCAAGCCTTAACGCAACCGCCAATGTTCAAGGCCTGATGGATGATGCAACCCAGTTTTTGGAAGTTCAGGCTGTGGATGCCAGTGGAAATGTACTCACGGGTGTCGAGTGTCAGCCAAAGGTGGTCAAGGCGGATATTGTCTTGG
>JAQWCN010000051.1 GCA_028705955.1 Eubacteriaceae bacterium | reverse complement strand
CTGGTGGGAATCGGAGGAACGGCGACAACCCTTTCGACGATTCATCAGGGCCTTGTGGCGTACGATAGCGACAAGGTGCAGAAAAGCAGGATCGATCAGGCAGATTTGAGGGAAATGGTTCAGGGCCTGGCGGCGATGCCCCTTGCCCGGCGGAAGGAAGTGGCGGGACTCAATCCTAAACGGGCGGACATTATTCTCGCCGGAGCGTGTGTACTGGATACGATTTTAAACGCCACCGGGATTAAGACCTTTACGATTTGCGATTATGATAATTTGGAAGGCGCGGCGTTTCAAAAGTTTATTAAAAGTTAATATTTTTAAATTGCTGAATAAAAAGTGTTGACAGATGAAAGGTGAAAGGTTATACTAAGTCTTGTCCTCAAATGAAGGACAAGCTTAGTGCGCCGGAGTGGCGGAACTGGCAGACGCACAGGACTTAAAATCCTGCGATCCTTTTTCGATCGTACCGGTTCGATTCCGGTCTCCGGCACCACTTACAAATTAATATTTATTTATCTCGTCGCGGGGTGGAGCAGTTTGGTAGCTCGTCGGGCTCATAACCCGGAGGTCGCAGGTTCAAATCCTGTCCCCGCAACCATTTTATGTCTGGCGGCGTAGCTCAGTTGGCTAGAGCATACGGTTCATACCCGTAGTGTCAGCGGTTCGACCCCGTTCGCCGCTACCATTCATTTTACTTATTTTGTTGGCCCCTTGGTCAAGCGGTTAAGACACCGCCCTTTCACGGCGATAACGGGAGTTCGATTCTCCCAGGGGTCACCATTTTGAACGTTAAACCTGAAGAACAATTTGTTTCTTCAGGTTTTATTTTATTATACAGGGATAGAGAGGATTGAAAATGGGATCCAAACAGTTTGAAAATGTGGTGTGGGGGACAATCAACCGCTATACCATGCTGGAACCGGGGGACCGGGTTCTCGTTGGGGTATCCGGAGGAGCGGACTCGATGGCCCTTCTCCATTATCTGATGGCTATCGCAGCAGAGAAAACCTTGACCTTGGGGGTTGTTCATGTTCACCACGGGATCCGTGGTGTTGAGGCTGACCGGGACGCAGCGTTTGTCGCGGGCTTTTGCCAAAAGGAAAAGATCCCTTGCCTCGTGGAGCGGGTTGATGTCCCGGCGTTGGCTAAAATGCGGGGAGAAAGTCTTGAGACCGCGGGCCGGGAAATTCGGCAGAGCATTTTTAAGCGGGTGATGCAGGAAAAACAGTATTCAAAATTGGCGTTGGCACATCACGGGGACGATCAGGCAGAAACCCTGGTTATGCGGCTGATTCGCGGAACTGGTCTTGCCGGGGCTGCCGGTATCGCCCCGGTAATGCACCGGTGCATTCGCCCGTTTTTGGGGGTACGCCGCCAGGATATTGAAAATTATTGTGCGGATCAGAAAATTGACTATTGTCAGGATTCAACCAATACCAGCCTGGCGTATACCCGCAATCAGATCCGGCACCAGGTGATGCCGCTATTGGAAACCTGTCACCGTGGAGCGGTGGATCATCTGATCGATTTTACCGACCGGTCCCGGGAAGGCGCAGATTATTTGAACAATCAGATCCAGGAAACCCAGAAAAGACTTTTGCAAATTGATGGACCGGCAGTGAGGTTGGACATTCCCGGATGGCAGGGCGAGATGCCTTTTATGCAAAATGCAATGCTGCACCGCGCGTTGGGCTGTGCAGCCGGATCATTTGTTGATATCGAAAGACGGCATATTGACAGTCTGGCACAAAAACTTTTGACACCTCAAACCACCTGGAATATGGATCTGCCCTACGGCGTCCGGGCGGCCCGCCGTTATCAAACATTAATTTTTTCTAAAAAGCGACAAAAGGCATCCTTTGCCGGACCCTATCCGATTACGAGAAGTCAAATGATTTTTGACAGTCGGGACCAAATGGTGGTGACCATTTTAATGAAGTCGGGAACAGACTTAAAAAATAATCAGAAAAAGAAAAATAATAGTGAAATTATTTTAGATTATGGTAGAATAAAAACTAGACTTTTATTGAGAAGCCGGTGTACCGGTGATTATATGATTCTGAACCAGGGAAGTCATAAAAAACTCAAAAAATTTTTTATTGATCAGAAAGTGGACCGGGACAAACGGGACACACTGCCACTGCTTGCTATGGGGCCGGAGATTATATGGATACCGGGATTGTTCTGCAATCGCCGTTATATTGCAGATGCACAATCAAAAAAAATTATAATAATTGAATTGGAGAAGGTATAGGTGCTGCCAGATATTAAAGAAGTATTGCTTTCAGAAGAAAAAATCTGTGAACGGAATCGTGTTCTTGGAAAAATGATTTCAGAAGATTATCAGGAAAACCAGGGGCTGATGGCGATTTGTATTTTGCGGGGAAGTTTTGTATTCTTTGCGGATTTAGTGAGATGTATTGACTTTCCGGTAGAGGTTGCTTTCCTTCACGCGGCCAGTTATTTTGGCGGCAGTACAAGTTCAGGGGAAGTCCATATTCCAGACAGCAATATTGTGGACGTTGAAGGAAAAGATGTCTTGCTTGTGGAAGATATCGTAGATTCAGGGCGAACACTGGCAAAATTAAAGGATACATTACTTAAGAAAAGACCCAAAAGCCTTAAGATTTGCACCCTCCTCGATAAACCGGAGAGACGGGTCGTCGAAGTCGATGTCGATTACTGCGGCTTCCAGGTTCCCGATGAATTTGTCGTGGGATATGGTTTGGATTATGATCAAAAATATCGCAATTTGCCCTATATCGGCATTTTGAAAAGAGAGATATATAGTTAATTTAAGGCAGAAAGGAGTAAACAATTGAAAAAGTACATGAAAATGATCGGCTTTTACCTGTTGATTCTCATTATCATCATCGTGGCCGTATCATTTTTGAATCCCATGAGTTCGGAGGTCAAAAAGCTTACTTACAGTCAGTTAGTGACGGATATGTCCAACAAGCAGGTGGCGGAGATTAAGATCAACGGTACAAAAGCGACCGGAAAGCTGACCAGCGGGGATCAATTTGAAACCATCGTGCCGGAATACACCATCGATGAAGTGGTCAGCCAGTATATCACGGGCAACCCGGATATGAAAGTTGAAATTGCCGAGGATCAAAGCTGGTGGATTTCCATGATCCCGTCGGCCATCCTCATTGTGATGCTGGTTGTATTTTTGGTTATGATGTCCCAGCAATCCGGCGGGGGCGGCAAGGTGATGAGCTTTGCGAAAAGCCATGCCAGGATGCACACCGATTCCGATAAAAAGGTCACGTTTAACGATGTGGCCGGCGCCGATGAAGAAAAGGAAGAGTTGGCAGAAATTGTCGATTTCTTAAAGACGCCGGATAAATACAATAAATTGGGAGCCAGAGTGCCTAAGGGCGTTTTGCTGGTGGGCCCTCCCGGAACAGGGAAAACCCTATTGGCCCGGGCGGTTGCCGGAGAAGCAGGCGTTCCCTTCTTTATTATTTCCGGTTCCGATTTTGTAGAAATGTTTGTCGGTGTCGGGGCTTCCAGAGTCAGGGATTTATTTGAAAACGCCAAGAAGAATGCACCCTGTATCATCTTTATTGATGAAATTGATGCTGTTGGGCGTCACCGGGGCGCGGGTCTTGGCGGCGGCCATGACGAACGGGAACAAACCCTGAACCAGTTGCTGGTTGAAATGGATGGGTTTGGCGCTAACGAAGGCATTATTGTAATCGCCGCGACCAACCGTCCGGATATTCTGGACCCGGCGCTGTTAAGACCAGGCCGGTTTGACCGTCAGGTGACCGTTGGGGCGCCGGACGTCAAAGGACGGGAAGAAATTCTCGGGATATACAAAAGGAACAAACCGCTGGATTCCACTGTGGATCTCGGTGTGATTGCCAAAGGGACCCCGGGATTTACCGGGGCGGATCTTGAAAATCTGATGAATGAAGCCGCCCTGCTTACGGCCAGAAACCAGGGGCATGTGATCACGATGAAAGAAATGGAAGAAGCCATTAAACGGGTTATCGCCGGACCGGAAAAAAAGAGCCGGGTCGTGGTGGAATCCGATCAAAAGATTACAGCGTATCACGAAGCGGGTCATGCCATTGTTATGGAATATCTGCACAATGGGGAAGAAGTACATGAAATATCCATTATTCCCCGGGGAATGGCTGCAGGTTACACGATCTCCCTGCCGACAGATGACAGTCAGCACATGTCTAAACAAAAACTTTTGGACCGGATCGCCGGACTCTTAGGGGGCCGGGCTGCAGAAAAAGTAGCGCTGGATGATATCTGTACCGGCGCGTCCAACGATATCGAACGGGCGACAGACATCGCCAGAAAAATGGTGACGGAATGGGGAATGAGCGATCATCTCGGACCCATGACCTTTGGTCACGATGACGGCGGGGAAGTCTTTCTCGGGAGAGATCTGGGAAGAACCCGGAATTACAGCGAAGAAGTTGCAGCGGTTATTGATAAAGAAATTCGCTGCATTGTGGAAACAGCCTTTGAAAGAGCCTGTGATATTTTAACAGAAAAGAAAAACATCCTGATCACAATGGCAGAACAATTGCTGAAGGTCAGCACCCTCACAGGTGAAGAATTCAAAACGATGTATGAAGAAGATCGTCAGAAACCTGAAACACAAGCGGTTGGGGAAGATACCGAAGAAAGCCGTGAAACGGCCTCCATTAACGTCCAACCAACGACAGAATTGAATAACTGATAGAAGGGAATTTGAATTTTAATGGAACACGAACAAGGCTCAAGCCGATTAAAAGTAGGAATGGAACTGAAAAAAGATTACACGGTAACCCGTAACGAAACAGCCAAGCATATCGGCAGCGGTGGCGTTGAAGTTTTAGCCACCCCCATGCTGGTCAACTGGGTAGAAAACGCCGCTTATGAAATGGCCGGCCTCTGTCTCCCCGACGAAGAAACAACGGTGGGCGTGAATATCAATTTGGATCATATGGCCGCCACACCAGTCGGAATGAAAGTACGTGTCAAGGTTTTGCTGAAAGAAGTTGACCGGAAAAAACTCATTTATTCAGTGGAAGCCTGGGATACCGTTCAGAAGGTAGCAGAAGGGACCCATATGCGTTATGTTGTCACCAAGACAAAATTCATGGGAAAGGTTCTGCAAAAACGGGATCAATAACGGAGCGGACCATGATACTAGTCATAGATGTTGGTAATACCAATACAGAAATCGGTGCCTTTGAAGGAGACGAGATTTTATGTTCCTGGCGTTTTATGACCAAAACACCCAGGACCTCTGATGAGTTTGCCGTCGTTTTTCGGGGCTTTTTCCAGAGTGATAATCTCAACTACCACCGGGTCAGCAGCATTATTACAGCGTCAGTCGTGCCCAATGTCATGCACTCCATGATCAATGGCATCAAAAAAGTTTTTGGACTGGAACCCATGACGGTGGGACCGGGAATCAAAACAGGCATGCCCATCCTCTCCAGTGACCCGACAGAAGTGGGCGCAGACCGGATTGTCGATGCCGTGGCCGCTTACAATATCTACGGGGGACCGGTCCTCGTGTTGGATTTTGGAACGGCCACAACCTACGATTATGTTGACAAGAGCGGTGCGCTGGCAGCCCGGGTAACCTCACCGGGAATTCAAATATCTGCAGAAGCCCTCTTTCGCAATGCGGCCCAACTTCCCAATATTGCCATTAAAAAGCCGGAAAACATTTTGGCCAAAGACACCGTAACCGGCATGCAGGCCGGTTTGGTTTACGGCTATATCGGTCAGGTGGCGTATATTATTCAGAAAATGGCCCAGGACATTGGGGAAGATAGTATCAAAGTGGTGGCGACCGGCGGTTATGGACGGATGTTTTTAAATGAAGTCAGCGCGATCGACGTGTTTGACCCTCAGCTGGCACTGAAAGGCTTAAAAATTATTCATGATAAAAACATTTCAAATCCCCGGTACAGGAGATAAATACAAATGAAAATCGGAACTATTTCCGTAAACCAGCCGGTATGGCTGGCACCAATGGCAGGTTATACTAACCTGCCATTTCGTTTAATTGGAAAAAAATACGGGGCGGATCTGGTTACCACGGAAATGGTGAGTGCCAAGGGGTTGTACTATAAAGACAAAAAAACCAGGGCCCTGATGATGACAGCACCGGAAGAGGCTCCGGCAGCCCTTCAAATTTTTGGATCGGATCCCGGCATTATAGAAGACGTAACGGAAGAATACCTCAACCCGTCGCCCTTCGCCCTGATCGATTTTAATGCGGGCTGCCCGGCTCCTAAAATTGTCAAGAATGGGGACGGGTCCGCATTGCTCAACCATTTGGATCTTTTGGAGGCCTGCGTTTGCCGGCTGGTTCAAGCCAGCAGCAAACCGGTGGGGGTTAAGACCCGGCTGGGCTGGGATGACGACCATATCGTGATCCGGGAGGCAGCAGAGCGGATCGAAAGGGCTGGAGCCGCCTGCCTGATTATCCACGGGAGAACCCGGGAGGCCTTCTATTCAGGCAAAGCAGACTGGAAAATCATTGCCCAGGTCAAAAAACAAGCCGCAATTCCTGTCATTGTCAATGGCGATATCGACAGTGGCAAACGGGCAAAGGAAGCCCTTGAAATCACCGGTTGTGACGGTGTGATGGTGGGCCGGGCCGCCGTTGGGAATCCATTTGTGATCCGGGAAATCAAGGAAGCATTGTCCGGTGAAGAGGTTTTGGCACCGATACGGCCAACCCCCCAGGAAAAGATTCAAGCCGCCATCGATCATGTCCGTCTGGTCGATGAAATAGCGCCCCATGCGGGATCGATGAAAGAGATGCGCAAACAGTTGGCAGTTTACATCAAAGGCTTAAAGGGGGCAGCCAGGATGCGGACGCAACTGTTTCAACTGGACAGCGGACCGGAACTGATTGCAGCTTTAAACCGTTTTTTAAAGGAGCAGTATGAGTAAAAACTGGCGGGACAAAGAACATGCCCGGACAATAACAGGGAGAGATAAAAACATAACGGTTGTCGATGATCATCAATATGCCATCCTGGTCTGGGCAGAATTGGCGGCCCAATTGATAAAACCGCCGGTTTTGGTGAGCATTGACTATCATCCAGATACGGATCCTCCTTTTTGGTTATGGGCGACACAAAAGGCAATTGCTAAAGATCCTGAACGGGAAGAATGTTTAAAAAAACAATTTCAAGATCAAAAACTGGCGGCTATTGATCCGCTGGCGTTGGAAAGTCTGGAAGTGCAAATGTCTTTTATGAATAATGACGAACAAATCAATACCGCAATGGCATTGGGATTTTTGTCCGATTACCACATGATCAATTGCATGGCAAAACACCAGTACGCCACCGGACATCATTATCTGGTGCCCAGAGCGTCTTTTGGGGATTTATCCGATGAAATGTTTGTTCGGGCCGGTTTCTCTCTCTCCCTTTTACCACAGAATGGACCGGTTTTTCTGGATATTGATCTCGATTATTTCCCTGACCCCGCGTCGTTTCAAACGGCAGGGTCCGTGTTCCGGAGTCTGGTTAATCAGGCGGTTGGCATTACGATAGCGCGGTCCGACAAGTATTTTGACTATTTGAAACAGACGAAAAAATTTACACTCGGGAATTGTGAGACGGCCTGTATTCAATTGATTCACGAATGTAGCGTTTGAGCAGTTTTGAAAGGACACCCTTTGGGTGTTTTTTTTAGAAAAAAACTTGACAGAAGGATACAACAAATGTATTATTGTATTAATCACTTAGTACAATAAGACAGAAAAGGAGGATCCTATGAAATGGACCATAAATTCTGAGCGGCCTGTATACCGTCAGTTGATCGAACAGATCGAAGGACGAATTATATCAGGCATTTATAAAAGCGGCGAAAAATTGCCCTCCGTTCGCGATTTGGCGACTGAAGCATCGGTTAATCCAAACACCATGCAGCGGGCTCTGGCCAATTTGGAGCAATCGGGGCTGGTCTACTCAAAGCGGACGAGTGGAAGATTTATTACGGAGGATCAGAAAATGATTGAGGGAATAAAAAAAGAGATGGCATTATCGGAGATTAAAAATTTTATTGAAAAAATGAACAAGATGGGATTTGACCGGCAGGCGATTATTGCGCTGATTCAAAAGGAAGGGGTAACCAATGAATAATGCAGCCATTTTAAGCACAGTCGATATGACAAAACGTTATGGCAAACTCACAGCACTGGACCATTTGAACCTTTCTGTTGGTCGGGGGAAAATTGTCGGACTGTTGGGGCCCAATGGCAGTGGAAAAACCACACTCATTAAGCTTGCTGCCGGGATTTTAACCCCCAGTGACGGGCAGATTTTGATCGATGGACAAGAACCCTGTGCGGAGACGAAAGCGAAGGTTTCATATTTACCGGAACGGACTTATTTTGATGAACACATGAAAGTGAGTCAGTTGATCACAAAATTTGAAGATTTTTACGAAGATTTTGACCGGGAAAAAGCCGCGGCCATGATCAGTGATCTGGATATCGATTTGGATGCGATTCTTAAATCCCTGTCAAAAGGAACAAAGGAAAAGGTACAGTTGATTTTAGTGATGAGCCGCAAGGCAAAACTTTATCTTTTGGATGAACCGATCGGCGGCGTTGATCCTGCGGCCCGGGATTACATTTTAAATACCATCATTGGCAATTATCAGGAGGATGGTACGGTTTTGATTTCAACCCATTTGATTGCGGATGTTGAAAAAATTCTTGATGAGGTTATTTTTATCCGGGATGGCCAGTTGATGTTTCAGGAGTCAGTGGATGATATCCGGGAAGAAAGAAATCAGTCTGTGGACGAATGTTTCAGGGAGGTCTTTAAATGTTAGGAAAACTGATCAAATATGAATTGAAAGAATCGGCGCGGTGGACATTGCCGGTCTATGCGGCCTTGTTGGTCATGAGTATTGTGACACGCCTGCTCATGATGATTACAGCGGAAAATGTTTGGGTCGGACTTACCCAGGGGATTGCGATTGTGCTGTTCGTGTTGCTGGTTGTCGGGGTTCCTATTTTAACGGTCGTGTTGATTATTTCCCGCTTTTATAAAAATCTGCTGACCGATCAAGGGTATTTGATGTTTACATTGCCGGTTAAAACGTGGCAGCATATTGTGGCTAAACTGGTCGGTGCATTGGTATGGATTGTCGCGACGATGCTTGTTGTCGGTCTGGCCCTTATATTTATTTTCACAGAAGGTGCCTTTTTCGCCAGTATCAATTTTAGTGAGTTTGGTCCGGTCTATCAGAAAATAATTCAGGAAGGTCTGGGATTTGCATTCTACGGTGTGATCTTTGGGTGTATTCTCGGCGTGATTTTGTCGGTACTTCATTGTTACACGGCCATTGCCATTGGTCAGCTGGCCAACCAGCACCGGGTGTTGAGCGCGGTTGGCACGTATGTGGGCATTAACATCGTGCTTGAAGTGGTGGTCATGATTTTGGTGGCGGCGTCTGGCCAATATGTCTCCCAATGTTTTGACACGGCGTCCATGGCAACGGCAGTCGGACTGGGGAACAGCATTGTG
>JAQWCN010000006.1 GCA_028705955.1 Eubacteriaceae bacterium | reverse complement strand
AGAGGGATCCGACGAAAGCGTTGAGGACCCGGGGATCCGGACAGAGGGTGTCGAGGGCTTGATCGATGGTGGCATAAGCGGTGGCCTTCCGGTGACACCGCTTATAAATGCGGGTGACCATTTGGCTGGCACCCAGGGCCCGGTCGCTGTCTGGGGTGAGGGTGCCGATGGTATCTGCCATGGGAATTAAAAGATCCAGGGCGTGATCAATATCTTTATCCGAAAGCATGCCAAAATAGAGATGGAGCTTGTGATGCGGAAAGTAGGTTTTAAGATTGAGGGCAAAACTTTTAATCCCGTCGACATTGTGGGCGCCGTCAATGAGAACCAGGGGAGAGGTGTCCAAAATTTCAAAACGGCCGGGAAAAGTGATACGGCTGAGGGCAGATGTGACGGCGGCATTGGAAATGGCAGCGCCTTGCGCGCGGAGAACCTGGACGACCGTTAAAGCAGTGATGCAGTTTTCCTGTTGGTACTGTCCCAGCAGGTGAAGGTCGAAGCGGGAAAGCCCCGGGAGGTTGTCCCCGGTGTAGCGGAAGGTTTGATTTTTTAAAGTTTGGCTCACAGGAACCAGATCCTGGCTGTTTGCGGCCATCAGAGGGCAGTTTTTGGACTGGGCCGTGGCTGTGATGACAGCGGCGGCTTCGGGTTCCTGGGGCGCCATAACGACGGTGGAGCCGGGTTTAATGATGGCCGCTTTTTCCCCTGCGATTTTGGCCAGGGTATTGCCAAGATAAGCGGTGTGATCCAGACCGATCCGGGAAATGACGGCAATCTCAGGTGCGGGAATGACATTGGTGGCATCGAGACGGCCGCCCATCCCCACTTCCATGATGGCATAATCTACCCGGGCATCGGCAAAGGTGCAGATGGCCAGGGCGGTTTCAATTTCAAACGCAGTGGGTTCAGGATGACCGGCGGCGACCATGGTTTCAGCGGCATTTTTAACACGGGCGGTGACCCGGACCAGGGTGTCGTTTGAAATGGGAACGCCGTCGAGACAAATGCGTTCGTTAAAAGTTTCCAGAGCCGGGGAGGTATAAAGACCAGTCCGGTAGCCGGCGGCGGACAGGATGTCTGAAGTCATGTGGGAGATGGATCCTTTGCCGTTGGTGCCGGCCACGTGGATGAATTTCAGATTCTGTTGGGGTTGACCGAGGGTGGCGAGTAAGATCCGGATGGTATCCAGACCCAGTTTCATTCCGAAAAGACCCCGGGATTCAATATAAGCGATGGTTTGTGCGTAATTCAATGCGAAACTCCCGTGCAATGCGTACGAATAATGCGTTTTTCAGTAACCAGGTAGTGCACTGGCTGGTCGTGGGTCTCAACAGGGAGTTTTGGTAAAATCAGGGATTCGGGGGTGAGGGCGACGGTGATCGTCCGGCCGGAAAGACCGGTTAAAAAGCGGTCGTAATAGCCGCCGCCGTAGCCAAGACGATGGCCCTCAAGGTTAAAAGCCATTCCAGGGACAATGACGAGGTCGATGGTGTGAAGATCCAGAAGCGGGGTATCCGGTCCGGGTTCCGGGATACCATAATGGCCGGGGATCAAATCGTCTGGAAATTGGCGGATGCCATGGACGGAGAGGGTGTGGGTGGATGGATCACACCGGGGAACGGCAATGGTTTTGGCACCGCCAAGGGCCCGCTCGATGAGTCCGTGGGTATCAATTTCGTCACCAAAGCTAATGGTTGTCATGATGCACCGGGCATTGCGGTACATGGCACTGGCCATCAGATTGCCGACAATGGCCCGGTCCCGGGCGGCATCGGCTGAAGCTTTTCTTTTTTCCAGAATGGTTTTTCTTAATTCTTTTTTGTTCATATTCGTCCTCTTTTTATAATCCGGCGGCGATGCGCGCCGCGCCCAGGGCTCCGCAAATCTGGGCCTGATCACTGACAAAAAGCCGGGTGTGAAGCCGGTTTTCAATGGCAGAAACGACACCGGGATTTTTGGCGACGCCGCCAGTAATGATATACGTATCTTCCCCGCCGACCCGGCTGACCAGGGTGGCCACTTTGGTCGCGACGGCTTTATCCAGACCGTGGATGATATCCGGCACAGGGATGTTTTGAGCGACCAGGGAGACAACTTCTGATTCTGCAAAAACGGTGCACATACTGGAGATGGTGATTTCCTTTTGCCATTTTTGTCCCTGATCGCACAGGGCTTTCAGGCTCAGACCCAGGGTTCGGGCCATCATTTCCAAAAACCGGCCGGTGCCGGCGGCACATTTGTCATTCATAACAAAGTTTTTAACCGCGCCACTGGCGTCAATACGAATCGCCTTGCTGTCCTGACCGCCGATATCGATAACCGTTCGGGCATCGGGACAGAGATAATGGGCGCCTTTGGCATGACAAGTAATCTCCGTAATTTCCTCATCTCCGATGGTGATGTTGGCCCGGCCGTAACCGGTGGCAATGACCCGGCTGAGCTGTTCCCCGGTCAGGTGAGCTTTGTCCAGAGCCTGGTCCAATGCCTCATCCGCACTCCGTTTAGCACCGCCGCCGGTGGACAGAATGACCGTGCTGAGAAGGTTGCCGTAACCGTCGATGATGACGGCATCGGTGCTGGTAGAGCCGCTGTCTATTCCGGCAAAATAATGTTTATGATCCATGGGGTGATTCCTTTCCTGAAAGTGGCTTTGAACTTGAAGGGTTTCGTTAAAAGCATCGATCCGTGTTCGGAGCTGGCCTTCGTTGTGCAGTGTATAATCTGTTTCAATTTTTGTAATGGGAACTGAAACGGTTCGGGCAGCCTGGGTATATTCCAGGGTGTAATAGTCACAGAATTGAATGGTGTGGTAAATAATCCCGCGAAGGGCAGGATCTAAAAACAAGGAGCGGCGGCCGGATTTATCGGCCATGCGCCGGCAGGGAATTTGATTAAGCAGGTTTTGGGCATACCCGTACATGAGAGCGTCGGGGTCTGTCTCATAACATGAAGCGGGTGGGCTCTGGAGCTGTCGGTTTCCCACACAGGTTAAATTTTTGACAGGGTAAGGGCAGTTTGTCGCGATCAGTGCTTCCAGATCCTTGCCGGTCCGGGCACCAAGAATGGCGACATAAGGAGCGCGGTTCTGAGGTGGATCTGAAAAAGCGGCCAGAAAAGCCGGAGTGTTAAAAGGTCGTCCACTGTATTGGGCGTAGGCTTTTTGGAGGGCTGTGAGGGAGCGGGCAAAGCGTTCGATCTGACAAGGACCGTCGGTATGGGGCAGATCAAGCAGGTAGAGGAAACGGCAGCAGCTCTGGGTGTTGAGCACGTCGTAGGCCCGGCGCATGACATCACAGCAATTGACAAGCACCAGTTCCGGAATTTCCCCGGCAAGGGCGGATTCCAAAAGGGATTTTCCAAAGCCGCAGAGATTTGCGTGGGTGGCCTGATCGCTTCGGCTGGAGGAGTCGGCGCTTTTGTCAAATACAGTCGTTTTAACACCGAAACCGGCAAAGAGTTCAACCGGGGTGTATTTGCATACAAAGGTGATCATGAGGGTTCCTCCAATAGTTCTAAAAATGCCTGGAGCCGGGTGGCCATCTGGCCATCACCGGTATTTGCCGGACAGCAACCGTCCCCGTCCAAAATTAAGGTGGGATAACCCGCCGCCTCCAATGCGTCTTTCATTAGTTTTGTCGCCCCCAGGGTTTCTTTGCAGCCCCAGTGGGCAAAGACGACACAGCCATCTGCACCGGTCGTTTGGGCCACGTTTAAGGCGTTGTCAATCCGGTACCGGGCCGGGCCGTTGTAGCCGGAATAGACCATGCGCCGGGCCATTGAACGGTAAGGGTCATTTTCATCGGCAGGGATGAGAATGCTGTCGTAACACAATTCCAGGCCAGTGATGCAAACTGAAGGATTGTCATTCATGATCTGGCGCAGGGCGGGTTGCATATTGGGAATAAGATGAATCCACACCAGGCGTTTGCCGGTGAAAACCGGCTGTTCGGAAATATCCCGGGCCATGGTGCAAAAAAAATCCAGGGCCTGGGGGGATCCCAGCATACACCGCCCCATCAGAGCCGTGTACATTTCATCGGTGACGGAGCCGGGGAGCCGGCGTTTTTTGGAAACGGCCAAAGCTGTTTGATAATACGTTTGGCTGAGCCGGGTGCGGCGGACCGCTTTTTTAAGGGCGGCCGGGTCAATCTTTTGATGCGTGGTGTCCTCGATAAAGGTGACCATTTCCCGGAGTTGCCCCGCAACGTCGGCCACGGCGTCTTCAGTGTGATCACAGGGAACGTCAATAAAAAATGAGGGGATTGCAAATTGATCCTGGAGGGCGGGGAAGGTGATCATGTTGCCGTCACAGGCCAGATTGGTGTAGAGCATGAAGGCAGGGGGAGGAATCAAACCGTTTGTGGCGGCACCGAAAAAAGTCCGGTGATAAGAACACAGGGTTTCCGGCATGCCCTGTTCGGCAGCCAGTTCCTGGAAGGGCGTTTCACAACGGGTCCCGAGCAGATAAGCAGCAATGGATTCCACCGAATAAGGGGTGATTCCGGCAGCCAGCAGCGGTTCGCAGGGGATAAAAAGACTGACCATGGCCGCGTTTTGAGGATGAGACAACGCTTCAATCATTAACTTCATTAACGTGATGGCGCCTTCACCCCGGCAGGACGGTTGATTTTGAGTGGTATGTTTGAGCATGAGCGTATTGGCACGGTATCCCGTAAGCAGCAGCCTGCGTGCTTTTACGGGGTCTTTGCCGGCCAGTGTTGAAACGTGATCGCCAAACCATTTTATAATATCCAAAAAAACTCCTTTATGATGGCGTGTCTATCCGGTTGAGAATAAACAGCATTTAAAATTGTGATTTTATAAAAACAGGACGCAAGGCGTCGATCTGTCCATATCATTTTCAAATTCATTATAGCAAAAAGGGAGAAGGAATAAAAGATGGATACAGGTTTCAATCCAACAGAACAGGGGATTTAATGTAAAAGTCAGGTTTTTTTTATATACTTTATAATTATGAATAAAAAAGATTCAGAGAGCGGGAATAAAAAATTGGAACGGCAGATCGTTGTCGCCTGTGTAACGCTAAAAGACGAGCTGGCAGCAGCGATGGAAACCTGTCATTCCAGTTTGGCAGTGCGGTGGCTTCCAGTCAAACACGACACACCGGATGAGATGCGCAAGATGATTCAGCAAACCATCGACAGCCAAACGCAGGCGGATACCATTCTTTTGGCATATGGGTGCTGCGGGGGCGGTTTGGTGGGCATCAAAAGCGACAATGCGCGGCTGGTGATTCCAAGAGCTGCGGATTGTATTGCCTTGTTGTTAAACAACCAGCCTGATTTGGAGCGGCTGCGGACCCGGGGATATTTTTTGACCCGGGGGTGGCTCAATGGTGAAAAAAGTCTGGAAAAATCCCTGGACGCTGTAGCCAGACAGTATGGCCCGAAAAAAATGGAAGACTGGATCCGGGCGGTTTACGGAGGGTATCAGGCGCTGTTCTTAATCGACACCGGCGCTTATGCCTTTGCTCAGGAAAAGCACCGCGTCGGCCAGTTGGCCAGGCGTCTTGGCTTGAAGCCCAGGGGTATTGCCGGAGATATTTCTCTGTTGAAACGGCTGGTTAGCGGGCAGTGGGACAGCCGTTTTATTATTAAAAAACCGGGAACACAAACGACTTATGATGATTTTTCCTGACGGAATGCGGTGTTTTAAACGGGCTGAAGAAGACGCTGCCCCGAGGACTGCTTAAGAATTTCAGTTGCCGGTTGAAAAGATTAGATAATTATGTTACAATTTGGATATAATTAGATAAAAGATTTACAAAAGCCAGGGTCTCATCGTCAGACTTTTTTTTATTCAACAGGCTTTTGTAACGGATACCGATCATCATTTACTATAGAAATGGCAGGGAACTCATTTGGGAAAGAAACAAAAGGAATCACACTTTTTCTCCTTTTTAAAAAGTATCGTCAGGGATACAACACAGAGTATTGAACGCAATAATGTCATGAGCGTCGCGTCGATACTTTCCATAGTGGCAGCGCTCATTATTCTGGGCATTTTTGTTATTTTTTCGGTCAATCTGGAACACATTACCACCAACGTGGAATCGGCACTGGAACTGAAAGTCTACATGAAAAGCGGGACGACTCAGGAACAGGTCGATACTGTTTCAGACAAACTCCGGACCCATCAAAATGTGTCAGAGGTGACCTTTGTCAGTGCAGATCAGGCACTGAATGATTTTTCAAGCAGCCTTCAGGGCTATTCGGGGTTGCTCAGCGGCTACAACAGCAGCAATAACCCCATGGCCGCTTCATTTGATGTCAAAATATCTGACGCCGGCCAGATCGGGGAAGTCAAAAATTACGCTTCAAGTTTGACGGCAGACGGGGTGGACTATGTGAAGTACGGGGAAGAATACGTGAACGCATTGGTGTCTTTCAGTCATTTCACCAATATTTTCTGTGGTGTGCTCATCGTGATTCTTTCCGTTGTTTCCCTCTTTATTATTTATAACACCATCAAGCTGACGTGTTTCGCCAGGCGCCGGGAAATTCGCGTGATGCGCTATGTGGGCGCGCCAAACTGGTATATCCGGGTGCCCTTCGTTTTGGAAGGGACATTACTGGGATGCCTGGGAGCACTGGTGGCCGTCTTGCTCATTCGTACCGGATATTATTACTTGATTGCCTACGTTCAGCATTCCGTCTATTTACCAATGAACAGTGATCTTGTTGCTCCCGGGACGCTGATGTCTCAGATTTCACTTTTCTGTGTGCTTTACGGTGTTATTATCGGATCGATCGGCAGTTTGTTTTCAATGCGAAAATTTCTGGATGTGTAATCTGGAATGGCTTAATCATTTAGTGTGGAAGAGGTTTTGTGAATGGTAAAAAAAATCAGCGCTGTGCTTCTCAGTATCCTGTGCATTTGTTCTTGTATGAGTGTGGTTTTTGCCGAGGATAACAGCAGTCTAAACGCGGCAGTGCAGCAATTAAAAGATATTCAAAGCAAAATGAGTTCGACCCAGGACTCCATTAAAGATATTCAAACCCAGATGAAGAGTACGGAAGACCAAATTAGCCAGATCAACACACTGGTTGATACGCTCAACCAGCAAATTTCAGATCTGGATACCAAAATGGCCGGGACCCAGGCAGAAATTGATGAAGCCCAGGCCCGCCAGGACGAACAGGAAAAAGCTCTGGAAGAACGGATCCGCGTGATGTACATGTACGGTTCCGACGGGTATATGGAAATTTTGTTTTCATCCAAAAATTTTACAGAACTTTTGTCTCGGATCAGTAATGTAAAATCCATTATGTCGGCAGACCGGGATGCGGTCAGCCAGTTGGAAGCGACGAAGAACGAGATCGCGTCGAAAAATTCGGATTTGAATGCAGAAAAAACGCAGGCAGAACAGGCCAAGAAAACCCAGGAAGATGCCAAAACGAGTCTGGAAACAGCCAAAAATCAGCAGAATGCCCAGCTGACCAAATTGAATGATGAATATAATCAGGAAAAAGCAGCAGGGGCTGCTGTAGCTGAAAAATTTGGACTGAATGGGATGGCCTTTGGGGATTATGGCTGGCCGATTGATACCAATAACGCCAAAGCTTTTATTATTACCAGTCCGTTTGGTTACCGGGGATCCGAATCCACCGGGGGTGTCGGTACCGCCTATCACGAAGGCGTGGATATTGGAGCGGACGCCGGGACACCGATTCTTGCCATGGCAGACGGAACGGTTACCCAGGCGGGAGAAAATGGCGGCTACGGAAACTTTGTGGCCATTGACCATGGGACAGATTCCAATGGTCATAGTGTGGGCAGCAGCTACGGTCATATGCAGAGTATCAATACAACCCAGGGTGCCCAGGTCAAAAAAGGAGATGTGATTGGCTACGAAGGGTCAACCGGAAACTCCACGGGGCCGCATCTTCACTTTAACTTTATTGTTGATAAACAGAATGTGGACCCGATCAGTTACTTCCCTCAGTACTCTGGCCAGTTCCAATACCAATAAAAAAATTGCCACCGCCAGGTGGCTTTTTTTATGCGGATGGGGTGTTATTATGCCCTAAAATTTGATAGAATAGAAGAAATACTCAGGGAGGCAATGATTATGAAAACAATCGATGCATTTGTACAACAGTTCAATGGGCGTGAATATAAAAAAGAAATCACTCCGGCCGAGATCGACGAAGCGGCACGTGCCGGCCTCATTATTGTTTTTGGAAAATCAGATGATACGACAGTGCTTCACGGCGCAATTGAAGCAGAATGCTCAACCAATAATGGGGGCAGCATTTACCTGACAGAAGATGGTTTATTTGAAGAATGTCCCTGTGACTGTATTCATGCCAGACGGGCAAAAGCAAAGGCAAAATCCATTCAGGTTAACTGGTGTAAAGGCCCCTATGTTTGGTCTTATCAAACGGATATTCCTCACCAATGTTTTGAAATTATCGACAATCAGCCATCGGAAAATTTAAAATTTTGTCAGGGGATTATTTTTAAGGCGGCGGATCTGCTCTAAGTATTACAAGATTGTTACAAGATAGATATACTTCAAACCTTTTATTTTTCTTTGAAAAAAGTTATAATAACAATCAAAGAAGATGAATGAGGTGAGAGAAGAATGAAAAAAGTATCCAAAACGGTTTTAGCGGGAGTGATGGCAATGGCTCTTGTCCTGATTATAGCAGGTTGTGGCAGGAGTTTGAAAACAACCATTTCCTTAAAGGCCGGGGAGTATACCGGTGAGCAGGTTGTTGAACTGACGGCAGATGGCGGAGACAGTGCGACCGTGATTTATTATACCCTCGATGGTTCCGATCCAACGTACGACAGTTATAAATATGACAAAGACAAAAAGCTTTACATCAACTACAGCGCGACGCTTAAAGCGAGAGCCTACGACAATGGCGCTAAGGGGCCGGTTGCAGAAGCAAAATACACGATTAAGGAAGCAAAAGCCCAGGATCTGACCAGTGTCGACCGGATCCTTTTGCAAAATATCCGGGGATCCTATCAGTCAGAAGATGGCAAAAATACCATTAGTATTGACACCAATGAAAAGATTATCACCTGGAGCATTGACGGCAATACCGGAGATGCAACCTTTACCATTTCAACCCCGAAAGATGGGGACGGGCTGAGTGGTACACTGACAACAAAAGACAAAGATGGAAAAGAAAAGAAATTTGAAATAAAAATGAACTCCGCTTCAGATTCAGTTGTTTATTTCAATAATACACCTTTCAATTATACGGGATCCTGATCACGGAAACGCCTTGAATGAAAGGGGTTAGCAATAACAAAAAATCCTGATTTTAATCAGGATTTTTTTATTACACCGAAAGGATAGAGACTTCCTTATATCTAAGAGAATGAGAAAATTAAAAGAGCCCTTGAAAAATCAAGGACCCTTTTGTTATGGAGTGTAATAAAAATATGTTATGTCGCTGTAAAGAAAGGTTTAAACAGCAGGCATAGACTTGGTAGCAACAACGTCAACGCCGGTGCCGCAGACATCCTTCAGGACAACATCGCCCATCTTTATTGGAGCCTTAACGACAACCTTATCAATTTCCTTCATGGCATCAAAGATCTTAGCCTTGGGAATCGTATCCGCTGTTTTGACGGGCAAGCGGGTGAGCATTGCCCCTTTAATGATAACGGTCGAGGGAACCACACGCTGCGGATTCGTCATTTCCTGAATCCCGTAGATTTCCCCGTTTTTACATGTATTACCCGTTACGGTATAGTTACCGTCTGAACCTTCAACGGTGAGATGGCATCCGATTGGGCATGAAATACAGATTATATTTTTCTTCATAATTATTTAGCCTCCTTCGGTTCCACGACGAATGTAATTTCGCCATCTGGATTTTCTTCCAGAACAGATTTTTTAATTTTAAAATTGACCATTTCAGCCGGGACAAATTTTGGTGCTTTCTTTGTCGCAATTTTCTTATCGCCAATGTAAGCATTCACGACTGAATCGGCAAAGACTTTCCGGACACGCATGTAGAACGTCAAATCTTTATCGATATTGCCAACCGTGACATGCTGGGGAACAACATAGCTGATCCCGTCACCATTAACCGTGTCATAATTCTTGTCGGATTCCAAATGGCCTTTGATGTAGCGGGCGGCACCTTTGCCGGCCAGTTCAGATTCTTCTGACACAAAGTCGACCAAATCGTGGACATGAACCACATTGCCACTGGCAAATACGCCAGGAATACTGGTTTCACGCATTTCAGTAACGACAGGTCCGTTGGTGCGGCGGTCGATTTCAACGCCGGCGCCCCGGGAAATTTCATTTTCCGGAATCAATCCAACTGAGAGCAACAAGGTGTCGCAAGGAATGAATTCATCGGTACCCGGAATCGGTTTGAGTTTGTCATCCACTTTCATCACCGTAACGCCTTCGATCCGGTCTTTGCCATGGATAAAGGTAATGGTATGGGAAAGTTTCAAAGGAATATCGTAATCTTCCAGACATTGTACAATGTTTCTGGTTAATCCATTGGAATAAGGCATAATTTCACAAACGGCTTTAACATGGGCACCTTCCAGAGTCATCCGGCGGGCCATAATCAGACCGATATCGCCAGAACCCAGAATAACCACTTCTTTGCCGGTCATATAACCTTCCATGTTAATGAAGCGTTGAGCTGTTCCGGCAGTAAACACGCCAGCAGGACGGAAGCCCGGGATGCCAATGGCACCGGCTGTCCGTTCCCGGCAGCCCATGGTCAGAACAACGGCTTTGGTTTCAATGGCCTGATATCCTTTTTCTTCATTGATCGCGTGGATCAATTTGGTATCGCCTTTGTCTTCCATATCGAGAACCATGGTGTTGAGTTCATATGGAATATTGGCTTCTTTGGCCATATCAATATACCGTTCAGCATATTCCGGGCCGGTTAATTGTTCTTTAAAAGTATGCAGTCCAAAACCATTGTGAATACATTGGTTTAAGATTCCACCTAATTCACGGTCACGTTCCAGAATCAGCACTTTTTCCGCGCCTTCTTTTTTTGCTTCGACAGCAGCAGCAAGACCCGCAGGGCCTCCGCCTAAAATAACAACATCATAAATCATTGTTTAGCATCCTCCCCGTTAAATTTCTTTTGTTCTGCCCTTAAGGATATAACCCTTATCCTTGGCATCATACATGATATCATCCATTTCACATCCGAGTTCACGGGCCAGAATTTCGACAACTCTGGGTGAGCAGAAACCACCCTGGCAGCGGCCTGCACCTGGACGGCAGCGTTTTTTAACCCCTTTTACAGTTGTTGCGCCGACGTTTCTGTGAATCACATCGATAATTTCAGCTTCTGTTACGGTTTCACAGCGGCAAATGATTTTGCCGTATTTTGGATCTTTGGCAATGAGGGCTTTCTTTTCTTCTTCCGGCAGATCTGCAAAATAAATGTGCGGACGTGTCTTTGGATTAAAGTTTTCATTTTCTTTGGGTTCGATCCCATCCTTCTTAAGCATTGGCAGGATAACTTCTTCGACAGCATAATATCCTGAAGCAGGAATGGAGGTGAGCCCTGGTGATTCATATCCGGCAAAGTTGACAAAACCTTTGACCGGTGATTCTTCAATAATAAAGTCGCCATCAGTAGTGGTGTAAGTATCTGCTACTGGTGTGTTTCTGGTTCCCGCGTAGGAACGGATAATCTTGTTCATGTACTGAGCCAGTTTCGGACAGTTCTTTAACGCGTTTTCCTTAATATAATCCAAACGATCCTGGGTTGTGCAGATGTCACCTTTATCAACAGGCATAGCATCTGGACCGATTAGCAGATTGCCGTGGACGGTTGGGGAGACGAGAATTCCTTTACCGTTTTTAGTCGGGCATGGGAAAATAACATTGTGAACCAAATCGCCGATTTCTTTATCAAAGATAAAGTAAACTCCACGACGGGCTAAAATCTTAAAGTAAGGATCACCGACCATTTTATAAATATCATCGGCATAAACACCGCCGGCATTAACAACGTATCTTGCTTCGATATCTTCTTCAGTGGTTTCAATTTTAAAAGTGCCATCATCTTTTTTTGCAATGTTGGTGACCATGTGATTGAGCTTTAAGGTAATACCATTATCCACTGCATTTTCAGCAACTTTTGTACACAGTTCGAAAGGGGAGACCAAACCGGCAGTACCGGAATACAAAGCACCGCAAATATCCGGTGAAACATTTTCTTCGATTTCATGAACTTCATCTTCAAACATAATGCGCAGATCCGGAACCCCGTTTTTGAGGCCGTTCTGATACAGGTTATGCAACGTCATCATATCGTGTTCGGTATGAGCGACGACAAGTGAACCGGTGCGTTTATAAGGAACACATAAATCCCGACACATTTTTTCGTACATGATGTTCCCGGGAGCGTTGAATTTTCCCTTTAACTTATAAGATGGAGCATCAAAACCACCGTGAACGATCGCTGAGTTGGCCATCGTAATTTCGTTGCCAACATCATTTTCTCCATCCAGTAAAACGACATCCAACTGGTAACGGGATAACTCCCGGGCTACGTAGGAACCGGCGATACCAGCACCTATTATAGCGATATCATACATAATTAACCCTCCTTGATTAACAATAATTGTATTTTTTATAAATAAAAAACCACACAATTCTCCGTGACGGTGGCGACTGACCTCTCGTCTTGAAAATGTGCGGCTCTCCATTGCCATTCATTTAATTGTCATTGCATCACATTTCAGGATAGTGATTCTGTGATATAGTTTTTCATTTCATCGAATTCATCCCATAACGGTTTATGAGATGTGCTGGAAGAAATGGAACCAGCGTCAATACAGGATCTGACTTCTTCTCCTGTTTCAATAAAACCACCGGTGATAATCGGAAGCGTTAACTCATCCCGTACTTTGTGAATCAGTTTGGGAACGAGTCCTGGTAATATTTCCACTGCGTCCGGTTTAATTTTTCGTGCCGATGTAATGGTGACATCCATTGCGGAAGAATCGAGAAGGAAAAGCCGTTGAATAGTCATGAGGCCTTCTTGTTTTGCCCGGGAAATTAAGGAATTCCGTGTGGAAATAACACCTGTCGGTTTAATTTCTTCTTTAAGATACTTGATAAAGTAATGATCCTGGGCATATCCTTTAACGAGATCGAGATGAACAAATGCATGCTTTCCAGATGCATTGATATAATCGACCATCTGTTTTAAATTGTAGATATTGCCGGTTAAAAGAAAAATGATTTGGCAGGGAGATGCAACCGCATCGTATATATCCCTTGGATTTCTAACGGCAGCGATAATCGGATTCTCTTGAAACAAAAGAAAACTTTTCCTTGTTGACATATTGTGAATCAATTCCTCCTTGAAAGGTGATCTAAAGAGGCAAAAAGAGCGTCTTTTGTTATAAAAAGGCCAAAAGATTCCGGCGGGAAAACCCGCCGGAAAAATACAGCGTTTTTACATCATTTGTTATTATTCGTCTTTTGCCCAGCCTTTTGCACATTCGACGGCTCTTGTCCAGCCTTTGTACAATTTAGCACGAACATCCGCATCCATCATCGGTTCAAATGTTCTGTCGAGTTTCCAGGCTTTGGCAACTTCTTCTTTATTCTTCCAGAAACCAACAGCGATTCCTGCCAGATAAGAAGCACCCATAGCGGTTGTTTCAACGATTGACGGTCTGTCAACAGGGCAGCCGAGGATATCAGCCTGGAATTGCATTAAGAAATTGTTTGCGCAAGCACCGCCATCAACCTTCAATGATTTCAGTTGAGTACCGGCGTCTTTTTCCATTGCATCCAGAACGTCTTTTGTCTGATAAGCCAAAGATTCCAAAGTTGCACGAATCACATGATTCTTGCTAGCGCCACGGGTTAAACCAACGATACAGCCACGAGCATATGCATCCCAGTGAGGAGCACCTAAACCGGTGAAAGCAGGTACCATATAAACGCCATTGGTATCAGAAACTTTCTTTGCGAAATGTTCAGAATCTGGTGAAGTATCGACCAGTTTCATTTTATCACGTAACCATTGAATGGCTGCGCCGGCTACAAATACGGAACCTTCGAGTGCGTAATTAACGACGCCGTCAAGGCCCCAGGCAATGGTTGTTAACAAGCCGTTATGTGATTTAACAGGGGTTTCGCCTGTGTTCATTAACATAAAGCAACCTGTTCCATAAGTGTTCTTTGCCATACCTTCGTCAAAGCAGCCCTGGCCAAACAGTGCAGATTGTTGGTCACCAGCAATCCCTGTTATAGGAATAGAACCGCCGAACAGTGATGTTTCACCAAATTTGCTGGATGAAGGCTGTACGTTTGGTAACAAAGCTTTCGGGCATTTAAATTTATCGCACAGGGTATCATCCCATTTGAGGCTCTTGATATTAAAGAGCATTGTTCTGGAAGCGTTGGAATAATCGGTAGCGTGTACACGACCTTCTGTTAATTTCCAGAGCAGCCAGGTATCAATGGTACCAAAGGCCAATTCGCCTTTTTCAGCTCTTTCACGAACGCCTTCAACATTATCCAAAATCCATAATAATTTTGTTGATGAGAAATATGGATCAAGGATTAATCCGGTGTTTTCCTGTACATAATCGGCAAATCCTGGAATGGCATTGAAATCATCGGCATAGCTTGCAGTACGGCGGCATTGCCATACAATTGCGTTATAAACCGGTTCACCGGTTTTACGATCCCAAACAACCGTTGTTTCACGTTGGTTGGTAATCCCAATAGCTGCAATATCATCAGCGGTGGCGCCAACTTTTGCCATGGCTTCACTAATAACACCACTTTGAGTTGCCCAAATTTCCAGTGGATCATGTTCTACCCAGCCGGGTTTCGGGAAAATCTGAGTAAATTCTTTTTGTGCAACACTCACGATTTCACTTTCATGATTAAATAAAATTGCTCTGGAGCTGGTTGTTCCGGCATCAATTGCCAATACGTATTTTGCCATAATATAAACCCCCTATGATTTATAAATATATTATTTAATGCACACGCTGTGCAGTTAAATCAAAATGTAATGATGTTTCAAAACACGTTGTAAAGAATAGTGAATAAAAGCGAATTAAAAAAAGAACAGTACTAAACAACTCACATGTTTTTCTATAATGTGTTTGCTCGTACGGCCCTCCTGTTCTCCTGCCCAATATTCACTTGCAGCGTTGCACCTTTATCGATGAAATGCGAGTTCATGAAAGGTGCTTATCTGATGTTTGACATAATGATAGCACATTCAAAAAGAAGTGTAAAGGGTTTACAATCAAAAAAAATAAGTTATTTATTTAACAATTAGAAAACCGCATGAGAATGCCACTTTCACGAAAGGATGAAAAATTTACATCATGAAATTATTTTCAATCACGTTTTGGTTAAAATTAAGGGTTTTTTGATGATGACGCTGTTTTGGTGCGAGTACCATCCGTCTTTGTGGATTTTAATCGTTTTTCATTGGGATAAGGAAGATATTTTGTTGTCCAAGAGTAAAATTTTGAAAATGCAAAAAATGAGACTATTCAAATTTTTGAAACGTGTTATAATAATTTCAGAAATCTAAATGCCAAACGAGGAGGGTTTTCAGATGAAGAAGTTTATCAATAATGTAGAAAATGTCGAAAATGAAATGCTAGAAGGTATGGTCGACGCTTATCCCGAATATGTCAAAAGACTTCCAGGGTTGGATGTGATTGTCCGCTCAGAAAAAAAGGAAGGCAAAGTTGCCGTGATCAGCGGAGGCGGCAGTGGACATGAACCAACCCATGCCGGTTTTGTCGGGAAAGGGATGCTCGATGCTGCTGTACCGGGAGCGGTTTATACGTCACCAACCCCAGATCAGATTTTGGAAGCCATTAAGGCTGCAGATGCAGGCAAAGGGGTATTAATGGTTGTCAAAAACTATACTGGCGATGTGATGAACTTCGAAATGGCTGCAGAAATGGCAGATGATATCGAAACAGCAGAAGTGATTTCCAACGATGATGTCGCTGTAGAAGACAGCTTGTACACCACTGGTCGCCGGGGTGTTGCGGGGACCATTTTTATTCATAAAATCGCTGGAGCAAAAGCAGAAGCAGGCGCCAATTTGGCGGATGTTAAAGCTGTTGCTGAAAAAGTAATCGCCAATGTACGGACCATGGGTGTGGCGCTTAAACCGTCGACCGTTCCGGCTGCTGGTAAACCAGGATTTGAACTTGGTGAAGACGAAATGGAATTGGGAATCGGGATTCACGGGGAACCGGGAACCAGCCGCGAAAAGATTCAGCCGGCCAATGCGATTGTCGACCATCTTCTTGATAAGATTATGAATGATTCCGTTGATTACAGCGGTTCAGAAGTGGCTGTGATGGTTAATGGCAGCGGTGCAACACCAGCCATGGAACTGTATATCTTAAACAAACGAGTTCACGATGTCTTAAAAGAAAAAGGCATTAAAATTGTTAAAACCTATGTCGGCAATTATATGACATCCATCGATATGGCAGGGGCTTCGATTTCACTGCTTAAACTGGATGACGAAATGAAAGAATTGCTTCTGGCACCGGCAGATACCATTGCCTTAACTCAGGACTGATAACTCTTTACGTTAAAATTAATTGATGATAAAATAATGGCAGACATTTGGGTCTGTCATTATTTTTAAGAAAAATAACTTTGCAAGAAAAGAGGACAACAATATGGCGGCAACAAAAAAAGATGTATTGAATTTTGTACAGATTTTTGATCAGAAAATGGAAGAACATCGCCAGGAACTGACGGATATGGACCAGGCGATTGGTGATGGAGATCATGGGATCAATATGAATCGCGGCATGAAGGCCGTCGGTGAAAAACTTCCCACTTTTCAGGACAAAACGATTGATGCGATTCTTAAGGGCGTGGGAATGACTTTAGTTTCAACGGTTGGCGGTGCTTCCGGACCATTGTACGGAACGGCTTTTATGCGTGCAGGGATGGCCATGAAGGGCGAAGAAGAATTGAGTGCTGAAGATATTGGTAAAATGTTTGATGCGGCCATCGAAGGGATCGTCAGTAGAGGAAAAGCGACAACCGGGGAAAAGACCATGCTCGATGCCATTGTACCGGCGAAGGATGCTTATAACGAAAGCATTGCTTCCGGAAAAACCATTACGGAAGCTTTAACGGTAGCAGAAAAGGCGGCGTGGAAAGGTGTGGATTACACCAAGACCATTAAAGCGACCAAAGGACGTGCCAGTTATCTGGGGGACAGAAGCATTGGTTTTCAGGATCCCGGGGCAACGTCAATCACGTATATGATTCAATCTGCAAAAGAAGCTGGCGAAAAGGCGGGAAAATAATTATGGTTGGAATTGTCGTTGTATCACATAGTCAAAAAGTAGCTGAAGGGGCCAAAGAGCTGGCACTCCAGATGGCATCCGGAGCAAAGGTTGCCGCTGCTGGAGGACTTTCAGACGGGAGTATTGGAACGGATCTGGAAAAAATCAATAAGGCAATTTCGGAAGTGTGGTCAGATGACGGTGTGATTATGCTGGTCGATATGGGATCGGCGATTATGACATCTGAAATGGCTATTGAAATGGCGGATGATCCTGATAAAATTAAAATTGTGGATACACCGGTTGTCGAAGGAACCATTTTTGGAGCAGTTGAAGCATCCATTGGTTCCTCGATGGATCATATTGTTGAGGTTTTAAAGCAAGTCAAAACCCAGGCAAAATTTTAAGATTAAATAAAAAAGCTTTCCTGATAAAAACGGGAAAGCTTTTTTGTTTAATAAGCTGTTCTTTGGGAAGCGATGACGTTAAGCGCATTATTATAATCAGTGATTTCTTCCGGATTTGTGGGTTCCACAGGAAGATTGGCAAGGCTTTGACTGTCCTGGGTCTTTTTGGTTAACCCGGAAAATAATTGCTTGTATGCCAGGTTGACCGATCGCTGCCCACCATCTTTTGTTTCGTCATAAGTGACATTTGAAATATTGCCGTCTTTATAGGTCACACTGAGTTTACACGTGACGCTTGGGTCCGAGGAGGAAACAACTTCGGCATTGTACGTCTGGTTAATATCTGAAACAGCCTCTTCCTTCCCGTTATTCTTGCTGTTGTCCAGGGCGGCAGAAGCCAGCTTTTTATAGGCGGTCGTTGTTTGAGTTGCGCCGGAAACAGTGTCAACATTGCTGGCGCTTTGCTGGGTCATGATTTGATCAGCCATCGCGTGATACAGATCCGAAAGATTTTTTTTGTCGGTGTTACTCTGCCAGGATGGATCCATGACACTTTTGACTTCACCGCTGCGGTTGGTTTCTGTAAAAGTAATCTTGGAGAGGATACCCTGATGGATTTCAAGGGTGAGCCGCTGGCCATACCCATAGGTATCGTAATACTGGGATTTGGCAGAAAAAGTGCCATCGTGATAGACCGAGGTTTTTCCGGGATCGATCTGACCATTCGTTGTATTGTTGATATAATCTTTTTTGACACAACCGGGTAGCAGGCAAAGACCAACCGCCAAGACGAGAAGAACCGGGATAATTATTTTTAAACGGATCGTCATGGTTTATAATGAAGCGGCTTTCATAAGCGGCGGGACAACTTGTTTTTTCCGGGAGAACATTCCCGGGAAGAACTGACTGACATCGTCGGATTCAATGCCAAAGGCAATGCGGACCAAATCCCGGGCTTCCCCGGCGACCAGAAGTTCGCTGCCGCCCAAAAGAATGTCAGAAACCATTAAGATGGCCAAATCAAATTCGTCCTGTTTACAATCGGTGTTCATCTGGTCGAGCAGTGGATGAAGCTGGGAGAAAAGACCTTTGTAATCCCCGGTGTTAATCTGTGAAATGCTCACCCGGTAGTTGCCCATGGTAAAGACCTTGCGGTCGGTTCGGATAATTTCCTCAGGGGTCATATCGGCCAAATTACTTCCGGCAATAAGCATATCCCGGCCGTAGGACTGAATGTCAACACCGGCAATATCAGCCAGCTCTTCGGCGATTTTTCGGTCAATTTCAGTGCAGGTTGGCGAGTTGAATATGAGCGTGTCGGACAAAATGGCCGAGAGGAGAATGCCGGCAACGGGCCGGGGAATCGGCAAATGTTTTTCTTTATACATTTTGGCGATAATGGTGCAGGTACAGCCCACTGGTTCGATGCGCAGATAAAGAGGGGCTGCCGTTGTGATTTCGGCAACGCGGTGATGGTCAATGACTTCGGTAATTTCTGCTTCGTCGACGCCGTTAATGGATTGGGTGCGTTCATTATGATCGACCAGTACCACTTTTTTTCGGTTGAAATCCAGCAGGGAACTTTTGGTGATGGTGGCTAAAACGGTCCCATCGTCATCGACGACAGGAAACCGGCTGTGTTCGGAACCAAGCATATTTTTTTTGACATCGTCCAGGGTTTCGTACGTTAAAAAGTATTCGAGATTATCCCGCTGAACGTAATTGGCAATGGGGATAACCTGCCCGAGAAGACGGATGACTTCAAAGGGGGGCTGTTCACATAAAACAACAAGGCCGTGAAAAGAATTGGGAATGGCCGGCGTGGCACCGATGGGTGTGTTGGAGATAATGACATTGCGGGCCCCGCTGGTAAACGCTTTGTAGAGGGAACCGTCGTTGAGGGCGGTGACAATAATGTCTTCCGGTTTTAAAATCTGGCTGGGATGAAGCTGGGTGTTGGCATATACGTTGCCTTCGACAAAAGGTGTTGCGGGATTGCCATAAACCCGGGCGTTTAAAATATCAATGATGTTAATGAAAGGTGTTCTTGCTTTTTTTAGGGCGTCTTCCCGGAATGAATCGGTGTATGCGTGAATGATATCCGGCAAAGAAATAATGCCAATCAGTTTTTTTTGTTTGTCAACGACGGGCAACGAACGGCCGGGGTTATCGATAATGAGTTCCATTGACCGCAAAACAGAATCTTGTTCGGTGACCATGGAGTAATTATTAAAGTTGATATCTGAAACCTGGGGTTGAACACTTTTAATGAGTTTTGGAGGGGCAACATTAAAATAATCCAGGACGTATTTGGTTTCTTTATTCAGTTCTCCCAGACGGCAGGCGATGGTATCTGTATCACCCAAAGCTTTCCGGTAGGCCGCAAAGGCAAGGGAAGAACAAATCGAATCGGTATCGGGCCGCTGGTGTCCAAAAACATAAATGAGTTGTGACATAAATAACCTCCTTATTTTGTACTATTGTATCAAATTTACCGGAGAATTACCATGAAATGCTGTTGACCGAAAGGATTTTTTTGTTATAATAGGAAAGCTTAAAATGCAAGAAAGGATCGCAATGAATAATTTATTTGGAATAACGAAGGAAGGGTGCCTGGAGGTAATGAAAAAGCTCGGGGAACCTTCTTTTAGAGGAAATCAGCTTTATCAGTGGTTATATGAAAAAAAAGTAACAAATTTTGACGCGTGTACCAATTTTTCAAAAGCGCTTCGGGAAAAGATGAAGGCAGACTATGACATTGAACATGGAGCGATCATAAAAATCCAGTCAGATCCCGAAGATCAAACCCACAAATACTTAATCCGTCTTCAGGACGGGGAATGCATTGAGACGGTTCTGATGGCGTACCATCACGGCTACAGTCTTTGCGTATCCAGCCAGGTGGGATGCGCCATGGGTTGTGCGTTTTGCGCCTCGACCCGGGGTGGTTTGGTGCGCAATTTAACGGCAGGAGAAATTTTGGATCAGATCTACCTGGTTGAAGATGAAAGACAGGTGAGGGTGTCCAATGTGGTGATCATGGGTATTGGCGAACCCCTGGCCAATTACCGTGCGGTGATGGATTTTATCGCACTGGCCAATTCCGGGTGGGGAATCGGGATGCGTAAGATTACACTTTCCACCTGCGGCCTTGTTCCAGAAATTGACCGGCTGGCTGAAGAGGATCTCCAAATTAATCTGGCGATTTCACTCCATTCTCCTTTTCAGTCCGTTAGAGAACAGATTATGCCCATCGCAAAGCGTTATGACATTCAAGAACTTCTTAAGAGTTGTAAAAAATATTTTACAAAAACGAGTCGGAGATTGACTTTTGAATACGCTTTGATCGCGGGTGTTAACGATCGCCCGGAAGATGTCAGGGAGCTTACACGCCTTTTTAAAGGGCTGCCGGTCCATATTAATCTCATCGCGCTTAACCCTGTTACGGAAAGTCATTTGAAAGGTAGCAAGAATGTAAACTTTTTTAGTGATGAGTTGAAAAGAAACGGGATAAATTGTACAATTAGAAGAAAAATGGGGAACAATATCGACGCGGCCTGCGGGCAATTGCGTCAACAAACTAAAATACATTGACCGGGTTTTGGCCCGGCAATCTGTGAAAGTGATTCTGAGGTGTTTACATGAAATGTGCGTATTCAACGAATATAGGCGCAAAACGAAAAGTTAATCAAGATGCTTATCTGGCTGCAAATGTCGAAAAAGACGGCTTGCTTTATTATGTGTTTGCTGTGGCAGACGGATTGGGAGGCCATCAATCCGGAGAAGTCGCCAGCAAGATGACCATCGATTATATCAAAAAAAATATTTCACAAATTGATGATTTCGCTGATTATGCTCAAGTAAGTGCTTTTGTCAATGGAATTAACCAGGAGATTATTTGGGAAGGCTGCCATCATCAAAAGGATTTGGGGATGGCAACAACCTTAACCATGGCTGTCGTTCAGGACGATGACATGGTTATTTATCATGTTGGAGACAGCCGGGCATATCGGATCAATACAGAGGAAATTGAACAACTGACCAAGGATCATTCCCTGGTGCAGGCGCTCATTGACAAAGGAAGGATCACATCGACAGAAGCAAAGACCCATCCTCAAAAAAATGTTATTACCCGGGCGTTGGGAACGGATGAGTCTGTAAAAACAGATTTGTATGAGTATAAAATATATCCTGGAGACACCATCCTCCTTTGTTCGGATGGGTTGTACAACATGGTGGGGAACAATGAAATCCAGCGGATTGTAATGGAAAATAATATTGAAGAGGCAGCAAAAGAATTGGTGAATCTGGCCAATTATAATGGCGGGAGTGATAATATTACCGTGATTATTATGCAACCGGAGGAAGGAGTGAATGCCAATGATCGGTAGGATTTTGAATGAGCGGTATGAAATTGTAGAGCTCATCGGCCGCGGAGGCATGGCTTACGTTTATAAAGCAAAAGATTTGAAACTGAACCGTTTTGTAGCGGTGAAAGTTTTGCGGGAAGAATACACAGAGAACGAACAGTTTATTAAAAAATTTGACAGGGAATCCCAGGCAGCGGCAGGGCTGAGCCATCCCAATATCGTATCGGTATATGACGTTGGCGTAGATGGAGACGTGTATTTTATTGTGATGGAATACGTCGATGGCATTACCCTTAAACAATATCTCGATAAAAAGGGTCATCTGGAATATGAAGAAGCAACCAATTTTATTATTGACATTGCAGAAGCGCTGAAATGTGCCCACGCCCATCAGATTATCCACCGGGATATCAAACCACAGAATATTATGCTCACAGCGGATCTGATGCCAAAGGTGACGGATTTCGGCATTGCCCGGGCCATTACCAGTTCCACCATCACCATGACCAATCAAACCATGGGATCGGTGCATTACATTTCACCGGAACAGGCCAGAGGCGGATTCGTGGATGAACGCTCCGATTTGTATTCCCTGGGGATTATGTACTACGAATTGCTCACGGGACAGCTTCCCTTTGATGAAGAGAGCACCGTAACCATTGCCATCAAGCATATTCAGGAGGACATTACCCCTCCGATGGAAATCAATCCGGACATTCCGCAAAGTGTTAATGACGTTGTGGTTAAACTCTGCGAAAAGAAACCGGAAGACCGTTATCAAAATACCGATGAGCTGATTGATGATTTGGATCAGATCATGTTGGACGCCAACGTGGATCTGAATAATGGCAATGATCCCGGACTCCTTGATAACGCAGGGATCCTGGATGAAGACAGCCTGTTTAAGGTTGAACCGGGGACCGAGGCGATTCCAAAAGTTGAAGCGGAAAAATCCGATGTGGATGAACTCAAACGCAGAAAAAAACGCAATAAAATCATCGCCGGTGTGATCGGCGGCATTATCCTGCTTTTGGTCGCAATTCTTGCGGTTAATGCCATGATGGGCACCAAAAAAGTCACGGTTCCCGATGTCAGCAACATGACCAAGGATCAGGCGACAGCGGCGGCTCAGGCTGTCGGGATGAAAGTGGAAGTCGAAAAAGAAGTCAACGATAATGATGTGGAATCCGGAAAGATCATCAGCCAGACACCAGCAGCAGGAACAGAATCACAATCCGGCAAGACGATTAAAGTCAGTATCAGTAAAGGCAGTAATAAAGTGGGCGTGCCAACGGTCGTGGGTATGGCTGAAAATGATGCCGTGGCAGCGCTGGAAAAATCCAAGTTGACGGTTTCCGAAATTAAACGGGAATACAACGATAATTATGATACAGGTGTTGTGTTTAAGGTATCACCGGATCAGGGAACTGAAGTGGATGAAAACAGCCAGGTTGTGCTGTATGTCAGCAAGGGACAGAATACTGTTTCCGTTCCAGGTATTGTGGGACTCACCAACGATGCGGCCCAGAACCGGATCACCTCCAACGGGTTTACCGTGGGGACAGTGACCCAGCAGAGCAGTGACCAATACGCTGCAGGCGTGGTGATCAGCCAGTCGCCGGCAGAAGGAACGCAGACCGACAGAGGCTCGGCAATTAATTATGTGGTGAGCACCGGTCCGGCACCAACACCGACCCCAAGCCCGTCACCAACGGTTCCGGCAACACCGACGCCAAGCGGTGGACAGACACAATCCCGTTAATGGGAAAAGGATTATAAAAAGATGTCAAACCAGATGATAACAGGAAGAATTATAAAGGGAATCGGCGGATTTTATTATATAAAATCCGCCGGTTCCTCTTGTTTATATGAAGCTAAACCGGTTGGAATTTTTCGCCATCAGCATATTGTGCCGACCGTTGGAGATTTGGTGGACCTGGAACCGGAAGGGGAGCAGTATTCGTTAACGGCGATTCATCCCAGAAAAAATCTGTTTATCCGGCCGCCGGTGGCCAACGTAGATTTGGCTGTGATTGTCTTTGCGTTTAGAAATCCAAGACCCAATCTTCTGCTGCTGGATAAAATGCTGGTTGCCTGTGAAGCGCGGGGCGTTAAACCTCTGATTTGTCTGACCAAACGGGATTTGGCCCAGGAAAAAGATCTGGACATCTTAAAGATTTATCAAAGGACGCCCTATTCTGTGATCATGATGACAGCCGGCGATCAGGAAACGCTGCAGGAATTGCAGGACTGTTTAAAGGGCAAGACAGCTTTTTTAGCCGGCCCTTCCGGGGTGGGCAAGTCCACCTTGACCAATGCCCTGTGCGGGCGGCAGGCCATGGATACCGGCGCGCTGAGTGAAAAGCTGGGCCGGGGCAAGCACACGACCCGCCACGTGGAGTTGATGGATTTACCGGGCGGAGGTGTGTTGCTCGACACACCCGGTTTCTCCTCCCTTAAACTGGAAGATGCCCTGACGCCGGAAGAATTGCGCGACAGTTTTCCGGAATTTGCCCGGGGATTGTGTCGTTTTAAAGATTGTTTTCACGGGGCAGAACCGGATTGCATGGTGCGCCGGCAACTTGAAACCGGAAAGATTGCAGAAGAACGTTACGCGCATTATCAAGCGATGCTTGAAGCGCTGAGAAAGCGGGAACGCTATTGATAATATTTATTTTTACCGGCGGCCACTATGGCACGCCGGATTTTTATAAGAAGATGCTGGATCAGGCAGGGGAGCGCCGTGTGATTGCAGCGGATAAAGGGGCGGAAATGGTGGCACGTCTGGGTTTGAAACCAGATTTGCTGGTGGGGGATTTTGACTCTGTCGATCTCCGGATTTTAAAAAAAATGGCCGGTGCCGGCGTTCCGATACAGCGTCACCCGGTTCGTAAAAACCAGACGGATACAGAACTCGCCATTGCCCTGGCGATGAAAGAGAAGCCCCAAAAAGTGATTCTGTTTGGAGCGACGGGAACCCGTATGGATCATGTACTGGCCAGTATTCACAGCCTTTATCCCCTGCTTGAAGCGGGGATCCCGGCAGCACTGGTCGATGAATATAATACCCTTTCTTTACTTAAGGGGACAAGGCAGTTGGAGTTGCCCTCAGGGACCACCCTTTCCATTCTGGCTTATACCGATACCGTTCGGGGTGTGACCCTCTCCGGTTTTGAGTATCCCCTTAAAGACGTCACGCTCAGTCACGCCGGGGCCGGATGGACGGTCAGCAATGTAACGACGCCCCCGCCCCAGATGATCACGGTGCAGGAGGGTATTTTATTGGTCGATATTGTTTCTGAATGAGAAAACAAAAATTCTTTGCTGATTTTGAAGTGAAAGAGAACGGTTCTTTTTCAAAAAATTAAAAAGACGTTTTGAAGTCAATAACTTCAAAACGCCAATTTATTTTTCCGGGCACGGTCAATAAAACTAAGCTCTTTCAACTTTACCAGAGCGTAAGCATCTGGTGCAGACATATGCACGCTGCGGTTTGCCGTCGACCATGATTTTGATCTTCTGCAGATTTGGTTTCCAGATTCTTTTATTATGTTTGTTGGAGTGCGAAACGGAGTTGCCGGACACAACGCTTTTTTTGCACACAAAGCATTCTTTAGCCATCTTCATACCTCCCTTGCTTCATTTCATCAGTTTAACGAGAGTTATTATAACACAATAATTCAAAATAGTGCAATAAGTTTTTTGACTTTATGATTAAAAAAATGTATTATAGTACAATAAATGTGAATCGATGAGGAGAAAACCAATGAAGATAGAAAATGATCTGGGGTATATCGAAATATCCCGTAAAGCGGTGGCCGATATTGCCGGTGACGCAGCCATGGGGTGTTACGGGCTGGTCGGCATGGCTCATCAGCGCGGTAAAGACGGTTTGATCGAACTGCTCACAAAGGAACATTCAAATAAAGGGGTCAGCGTTAAAAGAGATAATGACGGCAAGCTGATCATTGATCTGTACGTAGTGGTGGAACAGGCGATAAAAATTTCGGTGGTGGCAGAAAATATTATTTCCGCCGTTAAATACTGTGTGGAAAAGCAAACCTCCCTGAAGGTCAAACGCATTTCTGTGAATGTCGTCAGTGTAAGGATTTAAGTGGAGGTCCGGATGAAGATAGAAGCAATCGACGGCGCGCTGCTCAAAAAACTTTTTGAATACGGCGCAAAAAATTTAGAAATATATAAAAAAAATGTAGATGAGCTTAACGTGTTCCCGGTCCCTGACGGCGATACGGGGACAAACATGTCTCTGACCTTTTCCCATTCGGTGGGCGAACTGGAAAAATTGGATCAGAAGGATCTCTACGCTGTGGCCAAAACAGCATCCAGTGGAGCACTCATCGGGGCAAGGGGAAATTCCGGCGTGATTCTTTCCCAGCTCCTTCGGGGGTTTGCCAGCGGCTGTAAAGGTAAAAAAAATCTGGATGTTCCCGGAATGGCAACAGTCGTTCGGAGTGCAGCAGATGCAGCTTACAAAGCAGTAATGAAACCGACAGAAGGAACCATTTTGACAGTGGCCAGGGAAATGGCAGAATTTGCCGTGGCGCATCAGGATGACTATGACGATCTGACGGTCTTTACAAAAGCCATTTTGGATCAGGGAAAGGATGCGCTTTCCCGGACACCGGAGATGCTGCCGGTTCTTAAAGAAGCCGGCGTGGTAGACGCCGGGGGTCAGGGCCTGATTTTTGTTCTCGAAGGGGCTTACAAAGGACTTATCGGTCAGGAACTGAGTGAAAAAGTCCATTTGAATGTCAGTGACCGGGAACGTTTTGTCGATGACTCGGCGATGCGGCCGGAAGATATCACTTTTGGCTATTGTACCGAATTTATCATTAAAGACGCGCCGGAAGGCGATGCCGATGCGTTGCGGGCGTATCTTGGAACCATCGGGGATTGTGTGCTGGTCATTAAAGATGATGATATCATTAAAGTGCACGTGCACACAGATCATCCCGGAAAAGCCTTTGAAAAAGGATTGAGTTACGGGGCTTTAATCCGGATGAAGGTTGACAATATGCGGGAAATGCTGGGAGTGGACGATGCGGATGCGCAATCCGGAACACCTGCGGCCGATGAAAAACCGGTGCCCTATGGTTTCATTGCGGTATCCCCCGGGGAAGGGCTGACAGCCATGTTCCATGATTTAGGGATAACCCGGGTTATATCTGGCGGACAAACCATGAACCCCAGCACCGAAGATTTCCTGTCTGAAATCAACAAGGTCAATGCGGAACACATTTTCATTTTCCCTAATAACGGCAATATCATTATGGCAGCCAATCAGGCCCAGGAGATATCGGATAAACAGGTTCATGTGGTTCCGACAAAAACCATTCCCCAATGTGTCACGGCTATGTTGGCTTTTAACGCCGAAGCACCCTGGGAATCTAATGACAACGCGATGAAAGCGGTGATTGGCGGGGTTAAAACCGGAGAGGTGACTTACGCTGTCCGGGATACTAAAATTGACGGACTGACCATCAAGAAAAATGACATCATCGGGATCTACGATGGTGAGATTCTGACAAAGGGTCAGGAAGTCAACACGGTTACCCAAACACTGCTTGAAAAGATGACGGATGATGAATCCGAACTGATTTCAATTTATTACGGGCAGGATGTGGACGAAGACCAGGCTGATGCCCTGGCGCAAAAACTGGAAGCGGTTTTTGACGAATGTGACATTGAGGTCAATGATGGCGGGCAACCGCTGTATTATTACATCGTTTCTGTAGAATAAGATAAGGAGGATCAATGGAGTTAAAAGATTCTGTCAGGACCATTGCCGGGATAGGGCCCAAACGCGAAGCCGCTTTGGAGGCCCGGGGCATCCGGACCGTTGGGGATCTTTTAAACACCTATCCTTCCCGCTATATCGATCGCAGCATCATGGGCACATTGGAGGAACCAACAGATTCCGCCGTGACCATTATGGCGGCGGTTAAAAACAAAGGGACACTCCGGCGTATTCGCAGGAATCTGTCCCTTTTTGTTTTATCCATCGAGCAACTTTTAGATGATGGTACGGTCCTCCGGGGAGAAGTCACCTTTTTTAATCAACCCTGGCTGCGCAATGCCTTTGATGCCGACAGCACTTATTATTTTTATGGAAAAATTGTACACAAAAACGGCAGAAAAGTGATCTATAATCCCCAATATACCAAAGCGGAAAATCCCGGAACTTTTTTTGAACTGACGCCCGTTTATCCTTCGACAGGGGCTTTGTCTGGAGAAATCATTCGCAAACAGATCGGCGCAATCTTTGACGCCGGTGTAGCGGTGCCGGATCAGATGCCGGAAAAATTGCGGCAGGAAAAGAATCTGCTTCCCCTTGGAGCGGCGATGAAGGGACTCCATCAGCCCGAAAAGGCTGAAGAAGTTCGCGAAGGGCAAAGGCGGTTGAAATTTGAAGAAGCTCTGAAAATTAATCTCGGGATTTTAAATAACCGGGGAACCGGAGGGCTTTCCAATCGTTCTATCGGGCATTTTGATGAGCTGAAGCGTTTTGAACAGCATTTGCCATTTACACTGACATCGGGACAAATCGGCGTTCTTTCGGATATCATAGCGGATTTAAAAAGTGGCAAGGTTATGAACCGTCTCGTCCAGGGGGATGTGGGCAGCGGGAAAACCATTATTGCCGTGGCCTGTGCATTTTTAATGGCGATGAACGGCTATCAATGTGCCTATATGGCGCCAACAGAAATTTTGGCGGAACAGCACGCCCGAAATTTTTCCCGGATGCTTGAACCTTTTGATATTCAGGTTGTGCTGGTGACCGGGGCCATGAAACTGGCAGAGCATGCGAAAATAGCCAAACAGACGGCCAGTGGGGAAGCCCAGGTGGTTATTGGAACCCACGCGTTGTTTCAAAAGGATATGGATTATTATAATTTGGGCATGGTGATCACGGATGAACAGCACCGTTTTGGCGTGCGCCAGCGGGGAATGCTGGCCATGAAGGGAAAACAGCCCCATACCCTGGTTATGAGCGCCACACCCATCCCCCGGACGTTGGCTTTGGTTTTTTACGGCGATCTGGATATTTCAACCATTGATTGCCTTCCCAGTGGACGCAAACGGATCAAAACCTACTTCTATACCGAAAAAGCCATGAAAAAAATCCTTGGTTTGATGGCCAAAGAAATGGCGGCGGGATATCAATGCTTTATGGTCTGCCCTTTTATTGAAGAATCGGAAGAAATGGCAGAAGTCCGGGATACCCAAAGCGTTTTTGAAGCGGTAAAGGGATTTTACAAGGGACTGTTTAAAGTGGCATGTCTGCACAGTAAAATGAAACCGGAGCAAAAGAAAAAAATCATTGAGGCCTTCAACGCGGGCCAAATTGACTGTCTTGTGGCCACCAGTATCATTGAAGTGGGAATCGATGTTCCCCGGGTCTCGGTCATCACGATTATGAGCGCCGACCGTTTTGGTTTGTCCCAGCTTCACCAGTTAAGAGGCCGGGCCGGCCGGGGAGAACGGCAGTCCTATTGTTTTCTGGTGTCCAACGCAACCAATGATAAAACCATTGAACGGATGCGGGTCATTGTGAATAACCACGATGGCCGGGTGATTGCAGAAGAAGATTACAAGCTTCGGGGGCCGGGGGATTATTTCGGTTTCCGCCAGCACGGCTTTCCGGAATTATCGGCGCTGGATCCCTACGAGGATGGACCCTTGATCGCAGAAACTCGGGAGGTGGCAAAACGGCTGATGGATTCATCCACAGCCGGGGATATGACGTATCGAACGGCGCTTATGGATGCCTTTTATCATGGCGTCGAAGCAATTTCCATGAATTGATGAGGAGGCAGGATGAGAATTATAGCAGGGGAAAAACGGGGATTAAAACTAATGATGCCGGCAGGGGATGCTATTCGCCCGACGACAGATAAAGTCCGGGGCGCTATTTTTAACACCCTCCAGACCGTTTTGGGGGAAGCAGAAGTTTTTGTGGATCTGTTCGGAGGCAGTGGTGCCATGGCACTGGAAGCGTTAAGCCGGGGTATTCCGGAAGCCTGGATCTTTGATGTGTCAAAAGCCAGCATGGCGGTTATAAAAAAAAGATATTGAAAAACCGGGCTATACAGACCGGGTTCATTGCGGCCTGATGTCCGCAAGGGCTGCAGTTTCTTATCTGGCAGACCGGGGGGTCACAGGGGATTTGATTTTTATGGATCCGCCTTATGCCGAAGGGGATGCCAGCCTGGCTTTGATCGAAGCGATTTGGGACAAAAAAATTTTAAAAAGCGATGGATTTATAATGATGGAACATGAAAAATCTGTTATAATGCCATTATGTATCAAAGGCTATCAACGCCTGAAAGAAAAAAAATACGGGATAACCGTCATCAGCTATTACAGCGGGGAGTGATTTGTATGACCATTGCGGTGTATCCGGGGAGTTTTGATCCGGTCACGCTGGGACACGTGGATGTTATTAAAAGAGCATCCCGGGTTTTTGAAGAAGTCCGGGTTTGCGTAATGAAGAATCCCAAAAAACATTATTTATTTTCTGAAAAGGAGCGTCTCGCTTTTTTAACAGAGAGCACCAAACAATACAGCAACGTTATGGTGGATGCGTACCAGGGATTATTAACCGAGTATGTCCGTGCGAAGAACGCCCGGGTTGTCATTAAGGGATTGCGTTCATCCGGTGATTTTGAATATGAAAAACAAATGGATTTTTTTAATAAACGGCTGGCACCGGAGGTGGAAACCTTGTATATGGCAGCTGACAATGCGTATTCCGTACTCAGTTCATCAGCCATCAGGGAACTGATGACTTTCGGAGGGTCTTTGGATGGTTTGGTGCCAGAGGTGGTATTGGATGCGGCGGCAAAGCGGATGGGAGGCAAGGCATGACAAAAATTTTGGATTTACTAAAAGAAATGGAAGATTTGATCGACAAGGGAAATTCGGTTCCCTTTTCATCCAAAGCGATGATTGTTCCGGAGGAAATGCTTGAAATCATTGATGAAATCAAGCAGGAATTGCCGGCAGAACTGGCAGAGTCCAAAAAAATTGTGGCCGAAAAAAAACAGATTTTATTTGAAGCCCAGGCCAATGCGGACCGCATTAAAAACAATGCGGAAAAGCAGCTTCGGGAAATGATCGATACGAATGAAATCACCCGGACAGCCAACACTCAGGCAGAGATCATTATTGAGAATGCTCAAACCCAAGCCAAGGAAATCCGGATTGGAACGCAGCATTATTCGGATAAGATTTTGTACAATCTTCAGGTTGAACTGAAAGAACTCAATGATCAAATTGAAACCAACCGAAAAGAATTAAAAGAAATTAAATAGCTGATTGAGGGGAATCGGGACTTGATATCAAGTCCCGATTTTAGCAATAGCAGAAAAGAGAAAAAATGATAGAAATAGGAAAAACTCAGGATTTGGTCATCGACCACATCTCTAAGATCGGGCCGTATTTGGCAGATCCAGCGAAACCGGAGAAGACCATTTTGCTTCCGGGAAAAGAAACACCGGAAAATGCCAAAGCTGGGGATACAGTCAAAGCGTTTGTGTACCGGGATTCTTCTGACCGGCCGATTGCGACGTTAAGGCACCCTAAAATTGAATTGGGGGAAATCCGGCCGCTTAAAGTGGTGGCGGTGACAAAGATCGGCGCCTTTATGGATTGGGGATTGGAAAAAGATTTGTTCCTGCCTTTCCACGAACAAACAGCCAGCGTGCAGGTGGGCCGGGATTACCTGGTTTATTTGTATCTGGATAAAACGGGACGGTTGTGTGCAACCATGAAGGTCTACAACGAATTGAAATCCGAAAGCCCGTACCATGTCGGGGATTGGGTTGAAGGCTATGTTTACCAGATTAATCCGGAACTTGGCGCTTTTCTGGCGGTGGACAATCAGTACCATGGGTTAATTCCCAGAAAAGAAATGAATGAAGAAATTCATTGCGGACAAAGGATTAAAGCCCGGGTTAGTGAGTTGCGTAAACGGGATGGCAAAATGACCCTGAGCCCCAATAAACAGAGTTATAAATCCATTTCCAAGGATGCGAGACATCTCTACAGCCGTTTGACAGCAGCTGGCGGAGCATTGCCTTTTAATGATAAAACGCCGCCGGCAGTCATTAAAAAGGAATTTGACATGAGCAAAGCTGCGTTCAAAAGAGCGATTGGGCATTTGCTTCGGGAACGGAAAATTGTGCTGACACCAGGGGGAATGAAAAGCACCAAGACAGGAAAATAGGAGAAAAGCATGTCAAAAGTTGTTATCATCCGATGTGAAAGTTACGACAAGGAGCAGGTTTATCAGGGGATTAAAAGAGGGGTAGATATTTTGGGCGGGATCCGTCAGTTTGTCGCCCCTTCAGAAAAAATACTGCTTAAACCCAATATGCTTCGCAGTAAAAAAATGGAAAGCGGATGCACCACGCATCCGGCTGTTTTTGAGGCGGTTATCCGTCTTTTGGAAGAGGCAAACTGTACCCGGTTGGTCTATGGGGATTCCCCGGGAATGGGAGCACCGGAAAAAGTGGCCCAGGACGTTGGATTGGCCGGGGTAGCCAAAGCCCATGGGATTCCGCTGGGCGTTTTCTCAAAAGGGCAGTCGGTGGCCTTTCCAAAGGGAAAAAGCACCAAAGCCTTTGAACTGGCCCAGACCGTCATTGATTCCGATGCGATTATCAGCTTGTCAAAAATGAAAACCCATGGATTGACCCGGATAACCGGAGCCATTAAAAACCAGTTCGGCTGCGTATACGGTTTTAACAAAGGCGCGAGTCATGCCCGTTTTCCGGATGCGTTGACTTTTTCAAATATGCTGGTTGATTTAAACCTGATGCTCAAGCCCCGGTTGTTCATTATGGATGGTATTATCGCGATGGAAGGCAACGGTCCCGCTTCCGGGACCCCCATTCCCATGAATTGCCTGATACTGTCCGACGACCCGGTGGCAATTGACGCTACCTTCGCCCGGATGGTTGCCCTGGATCCAAGTTATGTTCCGCCGATTGTGGCTGGGGCCAAAAGAGGATTGGGCGTTTGCGACGAGGATCAGATCATGTTGCTTGGAGATGATTTTAAATCATTGATTAACCGGGATTTTAGCGTGGAACGTATACCGGTTAAATCAGAAAACACCATCGCTCTGAGCCGTCTGAAGTATGTGCGGAATTTTTTAACCCGCAAGCCGGTAGTGATTAAAGAGCGCTGTATTAGTTGCGGTGCTTGTGTCGCCAGCTGTCCCCTGGAAGAAAAAGCCATCGCCTTTCGGGAAGTAGGGGGAAGGCGAATTCCAACGTACAACTACCACCGGTGTATCCGGTGTTACTGTTGTCAGGAAATGTGTCCGCAAAAAGCCATTGTGGTTAAAACACCATTTTTGGGAAAACTTTTCATTTATAGAAAGAGTAGTGGAGAAGAATAATCTACAGAGGGGAGAATCTATGATTGCAGCAAAATTAATATGGAAATGTCTGGAAAGAGAAAATGTAACAACCATCTTTGGATATCCCGGCGGCGCCTTGCTGCCGATGTACGAAGCGTTGCGTCAGTCATCCATCGAACATATTCTGGTACGGAACGAACAGGCCGCACCGCATTATGCCAGTGGATACGCCAGGGAATCCGGCAAGGTGGGCGTCTGTCTGGCAACATCCGGCCCCGGAGCGACCAATCTGGTTACCGGGATTGCCACCGCATACCTCGATTCCATTCCAATTGTGGCATTGACCGGCCAGGTTAACCGGGATCTTATCGGGACTGATGCTTTTCAGGAAGCCGATATTTTTGGAGCCACCACACCGTTCACCAAACATTCTTATTTGGTAAAAGATCCCCTGGATTTACCCCGAATTATACGGGAAGCGTTTCATATTGCGTCAACCGGCCGGCCGGGTCCGGTTTTGATTGATATTCCCCGGGATCTCCAGGAAGAAAACATTAAAAATGTTAAATTTGTCGATAAGGTCAATATCCGAGGGTATAAACCGACCTATGAAGGGCACACCGGTCAGGTGCGCCGGGCGATCCGGAAAATTAAATCCAGTAAACGGCCGGTGATTTATGCCGGTGGGGGTGTGCGTTTGAGTTATGCCCAGGATGAACTGCTCAAATTTGCGGAAGATACCGGCATTCCAGTAATCACCACTCTGATGGGAATCGGCGCCTTTCCGGAAGACCATCCGCTCTACTGCGGGGTGGTCGGAAGTCATGGCTTTGAATACTCCAATAAAATAATGGAACATGCCGATCTTTGTATTTGTATTGGGGCCCGGATGAGTGACCGGGGAACCACCAACAATGTGGCTAATATGAACAACATGGAATTGATTCATATCGATATTGATCCGGCAGAAATTGGTAAAAATATTAATGATACCAATATCCCCATCGTTGGGGATGCTAAAACCGTTTTACTGGAACTCATGAGCAAAGATATCAAGAAAGATACCCAGGACTGGCTCAAAACCATCGAGATGATCCGGGAAGATTTCCCGATTTTGTTTGACGCCAATACGGAACTCGATGGGATCAATCCCAAATTACTGTTTGACGCCGTGTCGGATATTGTTCCGGACGACACCACTCTGGTGGCCGATGTGGGTCTGAATCAAATTTGGGCCGCCTTGTATTTTAAGATTATCAAAAACCGCCGGTTCTTTACTTCCGGGGGGCTGGGAACCATGGCTTACGCTATACCGGCTGCCGCAGGAGTGGCTTTTGCCACCCGGGAACATCCCAAAACGATTCTCGCCGTTTGCGGGGACGGTTCTTTCCAGATGTGTATGGGAGAACTGGGGGTCATTGCGGAACATCACTTGCCGGTTAAAATCATTATGATCAACAATCATAAATTGGGAATGGTTCGTCAGCAGCAGCATGATAATTATGGAAAGAATCATTACAGCGGGACAGATATTAATTTTGATGTCGATTTTATGGAAATCGCAAAGGCCTATGCTATCAAGGGTTACCGCGCCTCCACCAATGAAGAAGCGCTGGATGCCATCAAGGATGCCCTGGCGCAGCCGGGGCCGACCCTCGTGGAATGTCAGGTCAATGAAGATTTTATTCATATTTAGAGGAGGGTACTTATGGAAAGACATTGTCTCTCACTATTAGTTGAAAATAACTTTGGGGTATTGGCCAGAATTTCAGGACTCTTTGCCAGACGGGGCTACAACATCGACAGTTTAACTGTTGGAACCACCCAGGATGATAATTTTTCCAGGATCACCATGACGGTGACCGCCGATGAGCAGACTTTGGAACAAATTAAAAAGCAGCTTAACAAACTCATTAATGTCATCAAGGTGATTGAACTTAAGCAAGGGGAAGCCATTCGCCGGGAACTTGTTTTCATTAAAGTCAAAGCAAACGATCAAACCCGTTCAAGGGTTGTGGAAATTTCCAATTTATTCCGGGCAAGTGTGGTCGATGTGGCCAAGGAAAGCCTGGTTTTGGAAATTACAGGAACCTTAAGCAAGGTCGATGCCTTTTTAAACATGATTGAGCCTTATGGGATTATTGAATTCGTGCGTTCGGGGGTCACAGGCCTTCAACGCGGGAAACATCAGATTGGCTGTTAAATTCTATTGTTTTGAGATAAAGGAGAAAATGCAGGATGTATAAAATAGTGAATTCAGCGGTGCTGGCAGACAACATCGTTCGCATGGAAATTGAAGCCCCCCGGGTTGCAACACATTGTCAGCCTGGGCAATTCCTGATCGTCCGCCTGGATGACAGAGGAGAAAGAATCCCCCTCACCATCTGCGATTACGACAGAAAAGCGGGAACGGTCACCATTGTTTTCCAGGAAGTGGGAGCCTCAACGGTCAAGATGGCGGCACTTCAAACAGGGGATACCTTTGCTGATGTCACCGGACCACTTGGCAAACCCTCCGCATTTCTATCTGAAGATCTTTTGGATCTCATGGATAAAAAAATCCTTTTTGTAGCCGGGGGTGTGGGAACAGCTCCGGTTTATCCCCAGGTTAAATGGTTGCATCAAAATGGGGTCGATGTGGATGTGATCGTCGGAGCTAAAAATAAAGACTTGGTCATTTTGGAAGACGAAATGAAAGCGGTCGCCGGCAATCTTTACATTACAACAGATGACGGAAGCTATGGCCGTCATGGCATGGTGACCCAGGTTATTGAAGACCTGATTGCAGAAGGCAATCATTATGACCAGTGTATTGCCATTGGCCCGATGATTATGATGAAATTCACCTGTTTGCTCACACAAAAATTAGGGATTCCCACGATTGTCAGCATGAACCCCATTATGGTGGATGGCACAGGAATGTGCGGGGCCTGCCGCCTCATGGTTGGAGGAAAAGTTCAATTCGCTTGTGTGGATGGCCCGGAATTTGCCGGAAATCTGGTGGATTTTGATCAGGCGATGAAACGCCAGACATTATACAAAACAGAAGAAGGACGGGCAATGCTCAAATTAAAAGAAGGGGATACGCATCATGGCGGATGCGGACAATGCGGAGGTGAAGCGTAATGACAAAAAAAGCTGAAAGAGTCCCAGTTCGTGAACAGGATCCAAAAATCCGGGCAACAAACTTTGAAGAAGTATGCTATGGCTATAATGAAGAAGAGGCGGTAGCGGAGGCTGGACGCTGCCTGAACTGCAAAAAGCCCCGGTGCGTCGGAGGCTGTCCGGTATCCATTGATATTCCCCGTTTTATCCACTGTGTGGCAGAAAAACAATTTGCGGATGCGGCAGCAGTCATTGCTGAATCATCAGCACTTCCTGCCGTCTGCGGCCGGGTTTGCCCCCAGGAAAGCCAATGCGAAGGCGTTTGCGTTTTGGGCATCAAGGGAGAACCGGTGGCCATCGGCAAGCTGGAACGTTTTGTAGCCGATTGGGCAATGGCCAACAACATCACACCACAATTTGATATTGAACAGAAGAATAAAAAGGTTGCAGTCATTGGATCGGGCCCGGCAGGTCTGACTTGTGCCGGAGATCTTGCCCAAAAAGGGTATGATGTCACCATTTTTGAAGCCCTCCATGAAGCCGGAGGTGTATTGGTTTATGGCATTCCGGAGTTCCGTCTGCCAAAAGACAAAGTGGTGGCCAAAGAAGTGGCCAACGTTGAAAAACGGGGAGTCAAAATTGAAACCGACGTGGTTATCGGAAAAGCAACCACCATTGATGAATTGCTGGATAAAGAAGGATTTGACGCGGTATTTATCGGATCAGGAGCAGGGTTACCCCGCTTTATGAACATTCCCGGTGAATTAGCCAACGGCGTTTTTTCCGCCAATGAATATTTAACCCGAAACAATTTGATGAAGGCCTTTAAAGATTACGACACCCCTATTTTTAGAGGAAAGAAAATCGCAGTCGTTGGAGGCGGCAATGTGGCCATGGATTCAGCCAGAACAGCACTTCGCCTCGGCGCAGAAACCCATATTGTCTACCGCCGGAGTGAAGTAGAACTGCCAGCCCGGGTAGAAGAAGTCCACCATGCCAAAGAAGAAGGCATTCAATTCCATTTACTGACCAATCCCACAGAAGTACTCGTTGGGGATGATGGCTGGGTGAAAGGGTTGAGAGTGATCAAAATGGAACTGGGCGAACCGGATGATTCAGGAAGACGGCGTCCGGTTGAAATACCAGGCAGTGAATATGACATCGAAGTGGATGCTGTGATTATGGCATTGGGAACATCACCAAACCCATTGATCGCAGGGACGACAAAGGGTCTTGTGATTAACAAACGGCAATGCATTGTTGCTGATGAAGAGACGGGACAAACCTCACGGGAAGGCATTTTTGCCGGAGGAGACGCAGTATCCGGGGCAGCAACGGTCATCCTGGCAATGGGAGCAGGTAAAAAAGCTGCAACAGCAATCGACCAATATTTGACAAAATAAACAATGGTATTCTAAGAATTGCCTTCTTAATTTTATACTATAAATTAAGAAGGCAATTTTAAAATAAAAGTGTTGACACAGCCATTTGATTAAGGTATACTAATCTAGCTGTCGCAAACAGACAGTCCTAAAGAAGATGAAAAGTTCAAAAGTATTGAATAAAGGACTTGACAGAAGCTATCATCTTTAGTAGAATATATTTACTGTCTCGTAAGGGAAACGACTTCAAAGCAAGCATGAAAAAAGAAATTAAAAAAGAGCTTGACAGACACAAAGCTGTTTGTTAAAAGATAGAAGTTGTCTCAAAGAGAGACGGTCAAAGAAAGCCGACTGTCGCAAGACAAAAAGCGGACAAAAGCGGGGAAAGCCC
>JAQWCN010000050.1 GCA_028705955.1 Eubacteriaceae bacterium | reverse complement strand
GGTGTCGTATCTGCATAATTGGTGTAGGTTACCGTCCCGGAAGCGTCTGTATGCACCACCCGGCACACCGGTGTACTGGCAAACTGGACCTGGAACGCCGTTGTCTTGCCCTGATACGTGACCGTTATGGTTTGGACTGCCGGCTTGGTCGGATCCGGTTGGTTATAACTGACCCCGTCTGTTGACCACAAAATGGTTTCCGAATTATTATTTGAATAATGACCGGTCAGAATAAAATCTTCAATATTGAAGGTTTCTCCCGTCTTGTAATATTTGATCAGCGGTGTCACTGAAAGACTCTCGAGCGTCTTTTCGGTCACGGTAATGTCAAAAGTCGTTTTTTTATCGCCGTAAGATACTGTTACGGTATGCGTACCCACGGTTTCCATCGCCTTATCCGGCAATGTACACATGGTATCCGTCATATCTTTTTCTTCAGACGTCCCATCGGAATAATAAACCGTAATCGTTCCGCCACTGGACGTAAAAGAGTCTTTTGGCGTGTACACCACTTGGTCCGGTGCTTTTGCAACGCTGATCCGGGTTACCACTTTTTCCGCATCCCCACTCGTTACTTCATAGTCCGAACCGGTGTGTTTGCTGCAATGAATGTACATGGTTTTCTTGCCGGAGCCATCGGCACTTTCTTTTACGAGAACCGTGTAAACCCCTCCATCCGGACATAAACCGGCCACTTCTTTTTGATCATTGGCTGATGCTCCCGCTTTATCTTCCATGATTTGGAGCATTTGCGTTTCATCAATATTTGAGGGGTTTTTAACGCCCTGGTTAACCCGTTCGTCAATATACGCCTTGGCCAGGTCGGTACGTTTGGATGTACAGTCCTTTTCGTTGGCATTGCCAACAAACCCAAGCAAGCCTGGAATGGTGAAGGCGGCAATAATGGCCAGGATGACCAAAACGACAATGATTTCCACCATCGTCATTCCGCGATTATTCTTTATTTTCATGATGCCGCCTCCTTCTGTGATTATTTCACAAATTCCTGCCAATTATCATTGGGAATGGTCGCCTTGAACGTCGTCCAGGATTGCCCGACAAATCCACCTTTTCCCGTTAATTTTTTCGTGTACGTATGGGGTGTGCTGACCGCTATCATTCCACTGGAACAATCGTAGATAAAATAGGAATTGGTCCAATCTGCCGTGAATACATTGCTGCTGGAAACAAACACGATGCATTCTGCTTCTGCCGTTTTTTCCGTTTTATCATTGGCGATATAGCAATAGGGCCGCATATAGAGCTGGGGCGAAGCTGTGGATGGATAATCCTTAAAATAATCATTCACATAGTCAAAACTTGAATTCTGGGACGTCTGGGCAGGATAATCCGGCCATTTTTTCTGATACGTCACATTGAATAAATATTTGCTGATACAATCATTATTCACCGCTGTTGCGCTGCTTCCATTCTGCGCCGTATACCCCGGGTATTTGGCTTCAATCTTATTGATATTCGGGTTATTGTAAATGAATTCGTACATTTCGACATACTTCGCCCGCAATGCCTTTGCGCTAATCATGGCGCTGTCTGCTGTCGCGTCGCCGGATTCGGACTGATAGTTGATCACCGGGTTGACCACCGTGCTTTGACGACCGCCTGTTGTGCTGCCGTCAACTGCAATGGCCGCACAGTTCAAGGCTTTAACCGTTCCTTCGGTCGTATACGCCTGTCCCTTGTCGCTGTCAAGCACGATAACCGTCAGCTTGAACAAATTCGTCTGGGCCACACTGGCCGCTTCCGGCAGCTCCACCTTGTACTGAACCGTATATTTGTTGTAAAAGGTTTGGCCTAAAATATTTTGGTTGGTCCCAGCCTGGTTGTTGCCAAAATACAAATAATAACCGTCCTTTTCCCCGTCCCCGGCCATTTGCGTTCCGTCGCTGTCGGACAGAAACTTTTCCGGAGCGGAAGTGGTTTTACGATCTGTCCGGATATCGATTGCATACCCGTAGGTGAGCTCCTGGGTCATGTATTTATACACACTGTCCCCCACTGATTTCGCAGTGTTTTTGGTTTCTGTCTGGGTGTACATCCGGGTGCCAAAGAAATAGGTGGTTCCCGCCACCGTGAGAACAATCCCCATGATGACCAGGGTCACAATCATTTCTACCAGGGTAAACCCGGATTCATCTTTTTTCATTCGTTTCCATTGTGCTGCCATATCAGTCACCCTCGTTCTGATAACCGCCGGTCATCGTCCAGGTGTTGGCCATGATCCCCGGATCCGCATTGCCTTCGCTCACCGTTGCGGGGGTCCCTTTATAGGCATAACCGGAAATCGGCAGCCGTTTGGGGGCTGTATCCCCTTTCCCGCTTCTTCCGTCATAACTGATTTTAGCGCTTCCGGAATTGACCGTGCCGTCTGTTCCGTCGTCACAGTAATAAACCTGAATCTTGTTTCCCGTCGTATTGGATACCACTGACCCGTCTTTTGAAGTTCCGGCAATATACAGCGGATAGGGATTATTGGTGTCATTGCTCTTGGTGAATTTTAACGTCGCCGGGCTGCTTTTTGTCCCTTCAAGGAAAATATACACATCCGGTCCGTAATAATTGTTCCAATCGCCTTCGTTCCCGGCAAACCAATTTTTCTTTGCCGCAGTGCTGTCCGTCTTAACCCCATCGATCTGCAGGGTAGCACCGTTTTGCACATAAATAAAAATGGCTTTTTTCTCCGACGTATCGTTTTGGCTGATCTCCAATGTCCCGCTGACGTTTCCGCTCACTTGGTAGACCGCTACATCCTGCCCGGAGCATTTATCATCCGACGATGTGTTTTTGCCGACACTCAGGGGAGTGCTCTGGGTTAGATTGCTGGCCCAATAGCGGCTCGGCCAATTGGTATTGCTGCTTTCCCGGCAGAGGGATGCTGTGATTTTGCCTTCTTTGCCGGTCCCGGTCACCGCATGGAGATCAATTTTTCCATTCCGGTAGTATCCGGTGACGGTGCAGGCCCCCATGGTTTTAATGTTATCATCAGTGCTGCCCGAGGCTGTCCCAAAGAAATCGGGCATGGTGATGGCTTTACCCGTGCCGTAGATCAGGGTATCGTCCAGCCATTTCGTCATGGAATTATCGTAAGTGGTGTTTTCATCAAAGCCATTAAGCTGATTTACCACGGTTTCCAATGCCGAGCGGGAGGTGAAGTAATCCTGTTTTAAGGTATAGTTGTTCACGCTGCGTTTGTTCATGGAAAGAGCGACCCAACCGATGGCCACACCAAGGATGGCAAAAATAATGCACAGCACCAACACCGTCACCAGAGCCGCGCCTTTGGTTTCCTTGAAAAATCGTTTCATGGTTAAGCCTCCTTTCCTTATTGGACTGTGACGTTTAATTCATCCAGCCGTGTTTTTACGTCGTCGTAGGATTTTTTATAACTCAGGATTTCACTTTTGGCCGTTTCATCATAAAGTGCTTTTAATATGTCGACATCCTTATCCGCCGGGAATTCATAATAACCTGCGGGGAGGGTGACACTGTTAATGGTTGGTTTGTCATACGGTGGATCATAAACGGTGATATCCTCTGGATCTGCTTTAAGCACCCAGGGCCTTGGCAGATACATAATGGTTGTTTTCCCACTGTCGTATCCTCTTATTGTCAGTGCTGAAACGTATTTTTTAGTGTTTAAATCATTTTGTTGAAGTGAAAACTTAACATGAGTTACCGTGTCTGCATCTGTCGTTCCAACATATAAAAAATTAAGATAAAAACCGTAAATACCACTTTGCGTTCCACCACCCTGAAATTTAAAGGGCTCATTATTTATAAAATACAACTGCTGTAAATATTCAAAGCGGGGATTTTCTGTATTTTCATTGGTTAAATAACTTTCGGTTGTCACGCCTTTGGTTAATGAACCGTACTTCCCATAATAAAAAGCACTCCACCCACCATCATTATGGTTAAAGAGCCAGGTTTGAAATACTCCGGCCCCCGACATGATTGTATTGTCTCCATCCGGCGAATAATAAGCATAGTATTTGTTATCTTTATTGGCGTCTGTTCCCGGATCAGGCACGACCACGGCCTTATCCCCACTCGTCGTCGGCACCGGCCCCACTGTCGGCACCGGTTTGGTCGCCGCGGCCTTTTTTGAATCAAAATACGTCAGGGACAAATCGGTCTGGTCATTGGTTTTTTGAGTCGTGGCGACTTTAAATTGCCCGGCCACGGTATAGGTCTTACCGTCTTCGGTAATCTTTAACGCATTGCCCAGGGGCGTCAGTGTCGCTTTCCCCGAACTTTCCAGGGAGGAATTGAGGGTTTCCAGCTTAGACGCATCACTCTGGGTGGCATTGTTAATGGCGTTGGCGTTGCCCATCACCTTGAGCGCTGAGTTGATTCCATACAGCAGAATCATAAAAACAAATACAAAAAGAACGAGGGCCACAATAACCTCCACCAACGTCATCCCATCCTGCTTGTTCATGAGTTTTCGTACGCGTTTCATCATTGCGGCACCTCTTTCCTTCAATCTATTCATTTGCATTGCCCGGTGCTTTCCATCCACCGGACTTTTCAATTTTCATTCCAGATTTTTTCCCTATTTTTATTGGCCTGTTTGCCACTATTGCGCAGCCTTGTTGGCCATATACACATTTAATGTCACTGTTCCCTTGTTGTTCTTAATGTCATCGGTAAAACCCATCACCTGAATTTCCGGATGGGCGTTGGCGGTGTCCAAAAGACTCATCAACGCCGAATGACCGCCAGTATAGGTCACGGTTACCGTCGCGTAGGACAGGGCAGATTGCTTGTCAGAGGTTGTCCCTGTGCTGGTGCTGCTGTCACCGTTGCTTGTACTGGTGGAGCCGCTTGAAATGTCCGAGCTGCCCGAAGAACTGCTTGAGCTTGAACTGGAGGAACTGCTGGAGGAGCCCGAAGTGCTGTCGGTTTTGGTTCCAAATGAAGGCACCGCCCCCTGGGTTACACTGTCGATGGACAACGTCTGGGGATTTAAGCCCTGACTGCCCACCAGCGTTGTGACCAGCGTATCCAGCTGAGCGTTATTGAGCACATCCGAATAGCTGGCCTGTTTGGACGCCAGATTACTCTGGGCCGCATTCAGCAGGGTCTGATTGGACTTTAAACTGCTGATGGCCAGTTTCATATCACTTTGCTGTTCCAGCACTGTGGTCCGTTCGTCCAGGGTACTCTGCAATTTGGTGACCGCCGGGAAAAAGACGAGAAAGAGGGCTGCCATCACCAGTAAAAACATTCCCAAAATATACAGCATCATTTTTTCCCGTTTATTAAACTGGTATTCCAAAACCGGTGTGAGAAATGGCAGCTGGGCTTTAAGGGTTTCCTTAAAAGGTTTTTTATTGGCCTTTTTTTCTGCCTTTTCAGCGGCTTGCTGCTGTTTCAACCGTTCTTTGGCCGCTGTTTTCTTTTGCTTTTCCAACTCTTTTTGCTGTTTCCGGGCTTTTTTTTCTGCTTCCCGTTCTGCCTGCTGAACCTGTTTATTTTCGTCTTTTTTGGGAGGTTGATTTGTCATATCAAGATCCTCCTTTCAGAACTGCTTTGTAAGTAAAGTTGTATGTTGGTGACGCCGTTGTGCTGGGGCTGGGACTGGCTGTCGTGGTGCTGGTGGAAACCGAGCTACCCTGGGAATAGGTGTAGCCGCCGTAATCCACCGATGAAAACAATCCGGAACTCACCAGATTATTGACATAAACTGCCCCCTGGTACGCATTGCCTGCCGATGCCGTTACCTCCAGGCTTCCGGTATTGGCGTCATAAGTTACGTTTGTCACCGTCACGCCATCTCCGGAAGAAACGACCTGATTGAGTTTATCCGCGTTGATCCCGGGATAACTGGCAATGGCCCCGTCGTTCCCGGTGTACTCCGACACTTGTTCCTGAACCTTGCTCAAATTATTCTGAACTTCCTGGGCTTTGGAATAACTGGCCGCGTTGGTGGCGTCGTTAATGTATTGATTGGCTTTTTTGATCTGATTCTGAATGACCAAATTGGCAATGGCAAAACCAATCAAACCGATAATCATCAATCCGATAATCACCAAAGGCGGAATCAATGCTTTATTTTTTAACCTGATCCCTTTATGGGGATTTGAAGCCTTTTCGTAGGCCCGGAGCAGATTGATGCTGTCTTTGGATTCAAACTGGGCCGCGGCGGGGAGAAGCCCAAGATCCAGATAAAAATCATCATCCATGGCATGTTTCACCGCGATATTGTGGGTGGTCGGCAAAAATTCACAGGCGATATCCATCCCCAGGGTGTTGCCGGCGATCCCTTTGAGTTCACGCTCTGTGGCTCCGCTAAAGTAGGCTTTATTAAGCATATAGGGCGATTTCTGGCTTTCATGAAACTGAACCAGGGAGCTGAGTTTTCCCGTCACTTCCATATAAAAAGCTTCGGTTTCCCGGGCAGCCAGAATCCTTGCCTGACTGGAGAATGTATACCGGCCGTTTTCGAAAAGAATATACAGCAGGTTGTTGCCGTCCAGCACGTACAAGGCAAAGGTTTGGCTGTCGTAATCTGCGGTGTTTTCGATATAATCCACAACGGCGGACAGTGCCGTATCAATCCCTTTCAGCTTAATACCCGTCCGGTCAAAAAGATGTTTGTAGCTGGCAACGACATCTTTCTCGATGGCAACGGCAAACATATTGGTCGCGCCCTCTTTACCGGCAATGCCCTTATAATCCATAACCAACTTGTCAAAATTACTGGAATCCTCAAATTCGTTGGCACACACTTCTTCAAGTTCTGCCGGTTTGAGTTTGGGAACCGGGACGTTCTTGTTAATGGCCAGACTGGTATTGATCACCAGTTTGGTCTCTTTAAAATCAACGTTAAATTCATCCCCTGCTCTTTGCAAAGCATCAAAAAGAATGTCTTCGTTGGTGATGACCCCGTTGATCATCCCCCCCTGCTGCATGGGAACCGTAACGAATTTGGAAATCATCAGGTTGTCTTTTTTAAACTCTCCCTGGAGGATTTGTAATTGATTGTTGGCAAAATATACGGTCGTCTGAAGCATAAATCATCCTTATCCAATATTCTGATACAAGCTGACAATAGGCATCATAACAGAGAGCATGACACTCCCGATGATAAAAGCCATAAAGATAATCATAATCGGCTCGATAAAAGTCACAAGACGCTGAACCGCCATTTCGGATTCGTAATCATAAGAATCCGCCACTGAGGTGAGCATGGAATCCAGGTTCCCGGATTCTTCTCCGATAAAAACAGTGGAGATCAGTTTTCCGTCGAACCCATCGATGGACTCTAGCCCGCTCGAAAGGGTTCCCCCGGTACGCACGGTATTTTCCGCCCCGGGAAACTGACTGGCGATATAACTGTTGCCCACAACCCGGCTGCCGATATCCATCGCCCGGATCATGGACAAACCGCTGCTGTACAGCGAACTTAAAGTTCTGGCAAAGCGCGCGGTATAGATAATACTGACCAGCTTTCCCGCTTTGGGAAAGTGGAGTTTAAACCGGTCAAAGGCGAGTCGGATTGGCTCCACGGTAAGAAGCGCCCGCACCCCAAAAAAGATGCCGACCATGGCGATCACCACCCAAATCCAATTGGCCGAAAGGAAATGGGAAATGTTGATCATAATCTGGGTGATGACCGGTAATTCCACCCCTTCAAACAAACTGAAAAATTCCGGAAGAATCAAGGTAAAGATCAGCATGACCACCACGATGGTCACCACCAATAGAATGACAGGATATACCATGGCATTTCTTATTTTTGTATGAAGCCGGTATTCCTTTTCGTAATACACCGCCATCTTGAGGGCCGTTTCGGCCATTTGCCCGGATTCTTCCCCGGCTCTAAACATATTAATAATCAACATGGGAAATGAACCGCCGGTATTTTCCATCGCCGTCGAAAGGGTTTCCCCTTTCTGAACACTGGCATACAGTTCGTCGTACACCTTTTTAACTTTCGGCTTGATATCCCGGCCTCTCATAATCCCAAGCGCACGGATTACCGTGATTCCCGCATCCTGCATACTGTATATTTCCCGGGAAAAGTCGGACAATTCCATATATTTTAATTGATAAATACTGTTTTTCGTATTGACTTCCCGGCTGCTGATGAGAAATTCATTTTTCTGCCTCAGGGCTTTGCGCAACGCGTTTTCATCTGCGGCTTCCACCGTTCCCGTCACTGTTTCTGAAGCCAGATTTTTTGCACGATATTGATAAGTTGCCATACCAAATCCTTCCGTTTACTGATTCTGCCTGCTGTGATTTCCTTTACATTTTTTTAATGAGAGAATATTATACCGCATTTCTCTCTTCTTTGCATGAAGTTTTTTAAATCAATCCAAAGAAACCAAGATACGCCGCAATCATCTGGGGACCAAACAATAAAGCCGCCCCAATTCCCATGCTTAAATACGGGCCAAAGGCCATTTCGCGTTCTCCAGTTTTTCGGGCCATTTTGACAATTCCCACACAGCCAGCCAATACCAAACCGATAAAACCCGCCACAAGCGTGTTCTGCCAGCCAAGCAGAAATCCGGCAACCGCCATGAGTTTAATGTCCCCCATTCCAAAAGCGCCCATAAACAGGGCCATGAGAAATAGCGGCAGCGCCACCACCACCACACCGATGAGACGGCTTTTTATATCCGGGGAAGGCTCTGCCACAAAACTTAAAGCGGCCGGAACGGCCAGGGCAATGATCAAACCATTGGGAATAATCATATGGTCCCAATCGATAAACGCAATCGCCGTTACAATTTCCACCACCGCAAAAGCGATAAGCGTCATCCACGACAATCCGTAACAGGCCACCGAGACGAGTGCTGAAATCCCTCCCAGCAATTCCACCAACGGATACCGCCAGGCAATGGGTTCTCCACAGTGCCGGCATTTCCCCCGAAGGAGAAGCCAGGACAGCACCGGAATGTTATCGTACGCGGCGATTGGCGCATGGCACCGGGGGCAAAAAGAGCGCCCTTTCGCAATGGAAATGCCCAACGGCACCCGGTAAATCACAACATTTAAAAAACTGCCAATGCACAACCCAAAAACAAAAATGAAACATCCGATGATCAAATACGCTGCTGTCAGACTCATTGTGCCTCCTTTGAAGACGGGGTTGCCAAAGGCGCATCTTTGCCATTGACCCGGACCTTGTCCCCGGCGTCAAGCTCCACCGTATCGCCGTTCTTTTTAAATGTAATGGCGTCGATGGTTCCATCCTTGTCATGATCGATGACAGTCAATTCGGTAACCCCTTTATACATCTCGTCACCGTCGACATACTGGCGAATATCTTCGGCCGTTGGAATGGTGTAAGGATGATCCTCTGACGCCGCAGCTTTTTTCTGGGTCGCCACTGCCTGGGCCGCAATATAAAAGGAACGGGCGTCATTAACCATGGCCTGTTTTTTAGCCTGATTAATCATACTGATATACCCCGGGATAATAATGGCTGCGAGCAGAGCGATAATCACAATGACACAGACCATTTCAAACAAATTGTATCCCCTCTGATCGTTGATAAAACGACTCATACGTTTTTTATGCATCCGATCACCCCATTGATTTTGAAATCCCTCTGATTTCTTTTTATTTTAATTATAACATAATCTCATCTTTTTAACACTCAATCCCCTACTTTTTCCACACAAAAAACCGTTGTCCAAACAGACAACGGTTCTTGTGATCATTCTTTTAAATGGGTTCCGGCATTACGCGGTCAAATCCTCTACGATCAGCACCCGTTCCCCCGGGTTTGAGGCCGAAAGCCCCGCCGGTTTTTTCACTTTTTCTTTAGGGACCTCTTTCTGACCGTCTCTTTCCTTGAAAAATTGGGGTGCCACCTGGGGAAACAGCGCGTAGCTGAGGACATCTTCTTCACTTTTCGCCATTCCCTTTGTTTCTTCCCGGAGTTTATCCATTTCCGGTGGAATGTCATCTGCAGGGCGGTGATCAATCACCGATGCGTCCCCAATGGCCATCTTCCGGACTTCCGCATTCACTTCCCCCGGCAGCCGGCCGTATTCTCCCCGCAACAGCGCCTTGGATTCTTTGGGGAACATTTTATACCGCCCGGTCAGCACATTCATCACCGCCTGGGTCCCAACAATCTGACTCGAAGGGGTCACAAGGGGTGGATAACCAAAATCTTTACGGACCTTTGGCACTTCCTTAAGTACCGCATCATACTTATCTTCCTGATGGGCCTGTTTTAATTGGGAAAGCAGATTGGAAAGCATTCCCCCCGGAACCTGATACAACAGGGTATTGGTATCCACCCGGAGCACTTTGGGATTAATATCCCCTTCTTTTGCCAATTGATCTGCCACTTTACGGAAATATGCCGCGGCTTCTGAAAGTTTGCCCAAATCCAGGC
>JAQWCN010000005.1 GCA_028705955.1 Eubacteriaceae bacterium | reverse complement strand
ATTTGAGGTACATTGTCGATGGTATTCACACAGCCACAAAGAATGGCTGCCGGTATTAAACCCAGCACTGCATTTTTTGCCCCGGAAATCCGAACGTTTCCCTTCAGCGGATAACCGCCTTCAATCACTAATTTTTCCATATTTCTAAAATCCTCTCACTTTTTTACATCTCTCATCCATCAAAAGAGTTTTATTCTGATTGACATGGCTCATCTATTTTTTTAGCCCATTTATTTTTAAAAAAACAAAATGACCATCTTTTTCCTTTAGCATTATATCATAAGAAAAATGACAGGCAAGAATTGCACAGGATGTTTACTTTTTTGTCACAGATTTGTTACAATTACTCAAAAAGTTTGAGTGCCATTTTTTACTGTGATATAATGAGGACCATAAGATTTTCAGCTGACAAAAAGCGCATTTCGCGCACATTATTAAGAAAGGAAACCATGGATCATCACACCCAATTTTCGTTTGAAATCGACAATGACAACCTGGGCATCACCCCGGTGGAAAACAGTTTTATCAACCTGTATATGCCCCAGGCCCGGGGCGATTACGTAAAAGTATACCTCTACGGTCTCAAGCAATGTTTTAACCACCAGGCTGTCCCCGTGGATAATATCGCGCTGAGCCAATTGTTTAATATTACCGAAGGCGATGTCAAAAACGCCTGGACCTACTGGCAGGATCAGAAAATACTCAGTGTGACTTACAGCAGTTCCGGACAGGCCCGGGTAACGTATTACAATATTCCTTCCATTATTATGGGCGGACACCACCGGGAAGAGACTCCGGACCCTGTTCGTGCGCCCAAACGGCTTCAGCCAGAAGATCCGGCCATGGAAGCCCGGATGGCCGGTATGTTTGAAAAAATTCAGGCCATGCTGGGAAGCCGCCCCTTGACCAAGGCCGCCACCATGACTTTTGTGCGCTGGCATCAGGAATACAACTTTGAGCCGGAAACCATCGTTGTTCTCGTTGAATACACCATCAACATCATCTCCGGTAAAGATAATGACTTTACCAGTTCCCAGACCCTTAAATATATGGAATCCATCGCAAGAAACTGGCAGGAACAGGGTGTGGTGACCTTTAACGATGCCGAAACCGCCATTGCCGATTCCAAGGCCCAGCAAAAACGCATTTACGGCATCTTCCGGTATCTCGGTTTACGCCGGGGCCCCATCGCCTGGGAAAAGACCATGATCGACAACTGGTTTACCGGCTACGGATTTGATATGACCTTAATTACCGCCGCCATGGACCGGACTGACAAACCCAACATTCGTTATATCGATGCGATCCTCAAACGCTGGCACGACAGCGGATACACCACTTTAAGCCAGGTCGAGGCCGACAAACAAAGCCGGCCGGCCCGGAAGGCGGAAACCACACCAGCCCAGGATGCCGATACCAAAGAACGGAAGGCCTTAATGGCTGAAATGGATCAAAAAGACATTGATTTTATTTGGAGGCTCTACGATGACAACGAACCATCCCAACAATGACAGCATCATCCGGGATTTTCTGGATGAAAATGCCAGAAGACTCTTTTTACAGCACCAGCGCATCAACCAGATTGAAACCCAAATCCCGGAACTCCGGGACATCAAATCACAAATGGATCTGGCTGGAACGGCACTGGTCCGGGCCAAACTGTCCGGGGAACCCGATGCCCTGGATCAATATCAAAATAAAATCAATGCCCTTGAAACCCGGCGCAATGAACTCCTGGCCAGCCACAATCTGGCCCCGGACGCCTTAACCCTCACGTATCGCTGTTCAAAATGCAAGGATACCGGCTATATCAACGGCCATCCCTGTGACTGTTTAAAAGCCCAATTGGCCGAGGCCGCTTTTTCCCGGTACGATTTAAAACCTCTGGCCCGGCGGGAAAACTTTGACACCTTTAATCTGGACTACTACCCGAATTTACCGGATGAAAAAATCAATCCCAAGAAATACATGACCAATATGGTTCGTTTTTTTAAAAATTACTGTGCCCATTTTGACAAAGTAACCGACAATTATTTGTTCACCGGTGCGCCTGGTCTCGGCAAAACGTTTTTATCCAACTGCATTGCCGGCCGGTTAATCCACCAGAACAAAAGCGTGGTATACACCACCGCTGCCCATCTGGTAAAATCGGTCCGGGATAATCTGTATCACAAGGGAAGTGACCATAATGGGGTGGATCAGATTTATGAAACCCTTCTGGATTGCGAACTGCTCATCATCGATGACCTGGGCGCCGAATACGGTTCCGATTTCTCCGGCAATCAGCTGTACGAAATGATCAATGCCCGGCTTCTGGAGGACCGCCGGATGATTATTTCCACCAACCTGACCTCGAACCAGATCATGACCCAATACGATAAACGGCTGTCCTCCCGGATCCGGGGTAATTTCCGGACCATTCAGTTTTACGGAACCGATATCCGGCTGCTCAAGAAAAAATAACAGGAATCCCTTTTATCCGGCTGCTCCGTCTGATAAAGGGGATATTTTTATTGCTTCCTCAAGGTTTTTCAAAATGTCCTCAAGCGTGTAATCTTCCGGTCCGACAAACGCTATAAGCCGTCACCATCGCTTTTTCATCACAAACAACAATATTTTCCTTGACAAAACCCTGGAGGACAGTTAAAATATTGTTTGTTCTGTGAAGGGGTATCGCCAAGCGGTAAGGCAATGGACTCTGACTCCATTATGCGCAGGTTCGAATCCTGCTACCCCCGCCATTATAAAAGAACGCCTTAATCCCTATAAAAGAGGGTTTAGGGCTTTTTTTATTGCTAAATTTATCGGCGGATAAGAAAGGCTAAAAGGGATTGCAGTTTTTTTAATAAAAAACGGCGTAACCCTAAGGGCTACACCGTTTTGTACACGTCGTTTTTTATTTCTCTTTTCAAAAAAGCATCAAGGCATTCTTTTATTTTTGAAGGCTGCTTCCCAACAAATGATTAATAAATTGCTGGGCTGTCCGTCCAGACATGCCGCTGTGACGCATTTCCCACTTCATCGCTTCATCTTTAAGGGCTTCGTCACTCAGGGTAATTTCCGGATACTGACGGGCGAGACCAATCACAATGTTGTAGAATTCATCCGGTGAAGGTCTGAAATAACCAATCGTAACGCCAAAGCGGTCGGAAAGGGATAATTTTTCCTGAACGGTATCGGACATATGCACTTCATCTGAACCGCCATCATTCCGGTCACTCCAGGTTTCCCGGATCAGATGACGCCGGTTGGAGGTGGCATAAATGAGTACATTTTCCGGCTTGGTTTCCAGTCCGCCTTCAATGACTGCTTTTAAATATTTATATTCAATTTCAAACTCTTCAAATGACAAGTCATCCATGTAGATAATAAACCGGTAATTGCGATTTTTAATTTCTGATATCACCCGGGACAGGTATTTAAACTCGTGTTTGTAGACTTCTATCATCCGCAGCCCGCGACTTTCATATTCATTTAAAATCGCTTTGATGCTGGTGGATTTTCCTGTACCGGCATCGCCATAGAGTAACACATTATTGGCCCTTCTGCCAGCCACAAAGGCTTCGGTATTTTCAATCAATTTCTGTTTTTGGATGTCATAACCCACCAGATCATCCAGCCGCGCATTGCCCGTGGCCGTGATCGGTTCCAGGATGCTGATGTTGGCTTCATTACCAATGCGAAAAGCCCGGTTAAGTCCTAGTTTACCCACACCATAGGTCTTGTAAAAATCCGTCACACACTGGTACAGTGCGTCATCACCCTGGGCCGTTTCAATCGCCTGGCTCAGTTCCTGTACTTTTTCGCTGACGCTCTTGTTAAAGATTTGTTCACTCTTCATAATAGCGCGATAGCTTTCAATCGTTGAAAAGCAGTGGATGCCCAGCCCTTTTTCGATATCGGAAAAGTCATAATCAAAGAGCCGTTTAAAAACAGCAAAATCATTTTTTGCAAAATCATTGACTGTTCCAGCCTGGGCGCCGTTTTTTTCGGAAACCAGCGTAAATGGATTTTCAGTCACAGCCAATAAAAAGGCCAGATAATTATGCCATAAATTGGTATTAAACCCGTAACGGGTCGCCACATCCAAAAGCCGGTTGATTTGTACATAAATTTCAGAAATCAAAGCTTCTTTCATGTATTCGCCTTCGGTATAACGCCTGCAAATATCTGAAAGTTTAAATAAAATACTGTCTGAATCGATATTACGGTATACAATTAATTGTGATGTTAATCGGTGCATCCTTTTTCCTTCTTCCAAATTAGTATTGTTTTATTATACCAGACTCTCTGGTATAAATCCGATTTTTTTAGCCTTTGGTTTTTATCAATCCCTTTATTTTTTCATTGAATGGTATGGACTGAAAATAAAAAATAATCCATATTTTTTTCTTTAGTTTATTTTTGTGATCTTGACCTTATTCCCTTTTGAACGTTTCATAATAAGAATTTCACCTCTGTTTTTTCTTTAGAATTTTTTCAAGTAAATTTTTGAAATCGCTTGCTTCTTTACGTTTTTTACATTAAAATAAAAATAAACCTGCGTAAGAGCAGGTCGTATCAATTTGGAAAAGAAATTTAAGGAGGAGACAGCGATGGAAGAACGTTTTATACAGTATTTCCAATCCCCATTTGGACTTTTACAACTCAGATCAACAGCGACCATTCTTTTAAATGTAAAATGGGTTGTGGAAAAAGATGAGGAAGAAACCGTGACCCGGCCGATTCTGGATCAGGCGGCACAGCAATTGGATGATTATTTCAAAGGGGAGCGGAAATCGTTTAATCTCTCCATCGAACCGCGGGGAACCGTTTTTCAGCAAAAGGTATGGAACGTTTTAAGAAAAATTCCCTATGGACAAATATGGACGTATCAGGATGTCGCCAATGCCATCGACAGTCCCAAGGCGCCGAGGGCTGTGGGTCGTGCCAACAACAAAAATCCCCTGGCCATTATTATTCCCTGCCATCGCGTCATTGGAACCAATGGACTGCTGACCGGCTATGCCGGCGGTTTAGAAATCAAAAAAGACTTAATGGATTTGGAAAAGAAGCAATTAATTAAAGAATTAAACTTGTTACAGTATTAGTGAGGAGCTCAGCCGTGAGTACAATGATTAATCAACTCAATGATTATGGCGCAAAGCCATGGATCGCATGGTGAACGACGAAGCCTTTTATAAAGAATGTCTCATCACCTTTACGACAGACCCCGGATTTAAAAAACTTGGCCAGGCCATTCAAAATAAAGATGCCGAAGCTGCTTTTGAAAGTGCCCACGCCCTCAAAGGGGTTGCCGGCAATCTGGGGCTGGATCCATTATACCAATCCCTATGCGATCTGGTTGAAGCACTGCGCGAAGAACAGATGGACAAAGCTTTCGATGCTTATTCTCTGTTTCAAAATAAATTAAAGGACTTTAGAAAAACAATAGAAATCATCCGTCAAACATCAAATTGAATAGTAAAAGCATTATTTAAACAAATACTGCTATACTAAAACCATCACAGGGAGAAGGAGGGCATACACATGTCTAAAATCAATTTTGGAGAAGAAGTTAAAAAAATGGTTCTGGCTGGCGTCGGCGCCGCGGCCTTAACAGCGGAAAAAGCCCAGCAGATTGTTGACTACTGTGTCGATAAAGGAGAAATTACTGTCGAACAGGGCAAAGTGGTCAATGAAGAGCTCAAGCGAAATGTCAAAGATGCTGTAAAAACCACCTCTGATAAGATGACCGCAAGTATTAAACCCAAGGCTGATGAGTTGATGAATGCCATGGAAGATATGACCGCAGAGGAAATCAAAGCCATCAAGGACAAACTCGCCGCTTTGGAAACCAAAGATTCCGATGACGATGCTCAATAATGATACCCAGTCCCGGTATACCGCCGAACGGGGTGTAACCCGAAGTTATCGGCACAAACGCCTCCGGGAAATTACAGGTATCTTATCCAGACACGAAATTACCAAAGGTCTGACACCAGAAAAACTTCGACTCATTATCGAAGATCTGGGTCCGACCTTTGTTAAATTGGGCCAAATTTTATCCATGCGCCAGGATATTCTGCCTGTGGCCTACTGTAAAGAGCTGGAGAAACTCCGCACCGACGTCAAACCCCTTCCTTTTTCGACAATCCGGGATGAAATCGAAAAGGCTTATGGTTTAAAACTCCGGGAAATCTTTAAAACCGTCGATCCCAAACCATTGGGCTCCGCTTCCATTGCCCAGGTTCACAAAGCGGAACTCCTTGACGGCTCAGAAGTGGTTGTTAAAGTTCAGCGTCCCGGCATTTACAACATTATGGCCCTGGATATGGCCCTGCTTGACCGGGTAACCACTTTAATCAAAATTTCTGGTGCAACGGGTAATGCCATTGATTTTAAGGTTGTTTTGGACGAAATGTGGATCAGTGCCCGCCAGGAAATGGATTTTTTAATCGAAGCGCGCAACGCCGAAACCTTTGCTGTGAATAACCGGGATGTTCTGTACGTCACCAGCCCCAAAATTTATCACCAGTACACCACTTCCAACGTCCTGATGATGCGTTTCATCGACGGGACAGACATCAATTTTACCGATACGTTAAAGGAACAAGGTTACGATTTAAAGGAAATTGCTGAAAAACTGGCAGAAAATTATATCAAACAAGTCATTGACGATGCCTTTTTTCACGCCGACCCTCACCCGGGAAATATCCGGATTCACGATGGCAAAATTGCCTGGATTGATCTTGGCATGATGGGAACACTCTCCCGGAGGGATTCGGAACTCTTCCGGGAAGCGATCACCTCCATCGCCACCAAAAATGTTGAATCTTTAACCAGTGTGGTGCTCACTCTTGGGGTTCACAGCGGTTTTATCAATCATTCCCGGCTTTACGCCGATATCGACGATTTATTTTCCCAATACGGATCCACCGATATTGGCAATCTCAACCTTGGAAAAATGATGCAGCAGGTTTTAAATATCTGCAATTATCACCACATTTCCATGCCAAAGGGAATCACCATGCTCGTCCGCAGCGCCATGACCCTCGAAGGGGTTATTGAAATTTTAGATCCCCAGACCAACGTGGTTGAAATTATGATCCGTCATCTATCTTCCAATCAAATAGGGGAGATTCATCTTCGAAAAAATTTCAAAAAAAATGCCATGCTTTTATACGGCGCTGGAAAAAACACGCTGGAAATTCCGCACCATGTAGTCGATTTGCTAAAATCCACCCTCCGGGGACAAACAAAAATCAATCTGGAAATTACCGGCAGTGAGGAACCCCTGGAACGTATTGACAGCATGGTCAACCGGATTGTCACCGCTTTAATCACGGCTGCACTGCTCATTGGTTCCAGTTTTATTGCAACCACGCACATGACCCCTGTCATTCTTGGGATTCCTGCTTTGGGTTTTATTGGTTACTTTGTCGCAGTGATTCTGGGGGGTGTCACCCTGATCGATATCTACCGGGGACACCGGAAAAAACATAAAAAAAGACACTAAAAAAGGCCGGGTTATTCCCGGCCTGAGCTTACTCTCATCACGATGATTGCCCGCGGGCTTATTATAAAAAGATTTCTTTTCAATCAAAAAGACCGGGATTAATATCCCGGTCTTTTTGATTGCTAGAAACACTGTCTGAAACGCTTTATATTTTCGGCAATATTCCCTTTAAATAAACAGGATCCGGACACAATGGTATCCGCACCGGCTTTTAAAATAACCGGAAGGGTTTCATCATTGACGCCGCCATCAACTTCCAGACGAACTGGCCGGTCCCCAATCATTTTTTTGAGGGTTTCAATCCGTTTTGTGCTGGCCTCAATGTATTTCTGGCCGCCAAAACCAGGGTATACACTCATCACCAACACCATGGCAATAGCATCCAGATAGGGGGCAACGGCTTCAACCGGTGTATCCGGTTTAACCACTACACCAGCCTTACAGCCACAGCGATGAATCAAATCGATACATTCCTGAGGATCATCCTCACATTCAAGATGCACCGTGATGATATCCGATCCGGCTTTTGCAAAACGCTCGATATATAAAAGCGGATTTGAAATCATCAAATGCACGTCAAAGGGAAGGGTAATGGAATCCCTGAAGTTGGCAACCTGATCGGGTCCGATGGTAATATTGGGTACAAAGTGGCCGTCCATGACATCCACATGGAGCCAATCTGCACCCGCGGCTTCTGCCGCTTTTAAATCTCTGTCCAAATGTGCAAAATCTGCACTTAACATTGATATTGAAATCACTGGTTTCATCTTTTTCTCCTGAACGATTTTCTGGGAAATAATTACTCTTCATCCAGAATCGTCATTTGTTTCTTTTCTTCCACAGTTAATTCTGCTTCCTGAATATCCTGATTGCTGTCTTCAACGGCGTCTGGTCCTTCCTGATGGACTTTACAGATGGTTGCAATGCGTTCTTTGCCTTTTAACCGCATCAGGCGCACGCCCTGGGTATTCCGGCCAACCTTGGATATATCGTCACCCTTGAGTTTAATGACCACACCCTGGTTGTTAATCATCATGATTTCTCCGCCGGTTTCCATGACACAGAACCCGATGAGTTCGCCTGTCTTATTGGTACATTTATAAGTCTGAACCCCTTTGCCGCCGCGGTTCTGAACCCGGTATTCTTCGGCAACTGTCAGTTTACCGTACCCTTTATCCGCCACACAAAGGACAAAATCACCGTCATTGACGGTATCCATTCCCACAACTTTATCTTCATTGCGAAGGTCGATACCCCTGACCCCAATGGACGTCCGGCCCATGGAGCGAACATCCCTGGAATTAAAGCGAATGGCAAATCCTCGGTGGGTGCCCATGATAATATCTTCGTCGTCTTCTACAATCCGCACATTGATCAGTTCATCATCATCTCTTAAATTGATCCCGACAATCCCGTTTTTCCGGGAGGAAGCATAATCTGAAAGGGCTGTCTTCTTAATGACGCCCTTACGGGTCGCCATAATCAGATATTTATCATCCGAGAATTCTTTAACCTGAATCATTGTGGTAATACTTTCCCCAGGATCAAGCTGAAGAATATTGACAATCGCAGTTCCCCGGGCTGTCCGTCCGCCTTCCGGAATTTCGTAAGCCTTAAGACGATAATATTTCCCCTTATTGGTAAAGAAGAGCAAATAATTATGGGTTGAAGTGGTAAAGAGATGTTCCACAAAATCATTTTCCCGGGTGGAGAGGGCTGAAATTCCTTTGCCTCCCCGTTTTTGAGACCGGTACGTATCCGCGGAGATGCGCTTGATATAACCGACATGGGTCATGGTGATCACAACTTCTTCTTCTTCGATCAGATCTTCCACATCAAAATCTTCCACGTCGATATCAAAGCTGGTCCGGCGGGCGTCGCCAAATTTATTTTTAATTTCGATGAGCTCGTCTTTAATAATTCCCAGCACTTTTTGTTCATCAGCAAGAATGGCCTTAAATTCGGCAATCTTTTTCATGAGTTCGGCGTATTCTTCTTCGATCTTTTCCCGTTCCAAACCGGTTAACCGCTGGAGACGCATATCCAAAATGGCCTGGGCCTGGATATCCGACAATTTGAAACGTTCTATCAACTGGCTCTTGGCAATTTTTGCATCCCGGGCCGCACGGATTAAAGCGATCACTTCATCAATGTGATCCAGGGCAATGCGCAAACCTTCCAAAATATGAGCCCTGGCTTCTGCTTTTTTCAGATCAAAGCGGGTCCGTCTTGTGATAATTTCTTTCTGATGTTCAATATAATAATGCAGAACCTGTTTGAGACTTAAAATTTTCGGCTGACCTTCTACCAGTGCCAGCATGATAATGCCAAAAGTATCCTGAAGTTGGGTATGTTTATAAAGTTGATTGAGAATGATGTTTTCGTTGGCATCCCGTTTGAGGTCAATGACGATATTAATTCCTTTTTTAAGGTCTGTTTCATCCCGGATATCCGAAATGCCTTCGACCCGTTTATCCTTAACCAATTCGGCTATTTTTTCAATGAGTTTGGCTTTATTGACCATATAGGGAATTTCCGAAACGATAATCTGTTTTCGGCCCCGTTTGGTTTCCTGAATATCCACCTTGGACCGCACTTTAATCCGGCCGCGGCCGCTCCGGTACGCATCCAAAATACCATTTTTTCCTAAAATAACACCACCGGTTGGGAAATCCGGCCCTTTAATATATTTGATCAGCTGTTCTGTTGTTATATCCGGATTATCGATATACGCAATGGTGCCATCGACCACTTCACTCAGATTATGGGGTGGAATATTGGTCGCCATCCCAACAGCAATCCCCTGGGAACCGTTGACCAGCAAGTGGGGAAACCGGGCCGGAAGTACCGACGGTTCCTGTTCTGATTCATCAAAGTTAGGAATAAAATCCACGGTATCTTTATTAATATCCCGAAGCATTTCCAGGGCGATTTTGCTCATTTTTGCTTCGGTATAACGCATGGCTGCTGCGCCGTCGCCATCCACAGAGCCAAAGTTTCCCTGGCCATTGACGGTCATGTACCGGGTTGAAAAGTTCTGGGCCATCCGAACCATTGCATCATATACAGCAGAATCGCCGTGGGGATGGTATTTTCCTAAAACTTCACCGACAATACGCGCCGATTTTCTAAATGGTTTATCCGGGGTCATCCCCATTTGGCTCATGGCGTATAAAATCCGGCGGTGTACAGGTTTGAGTCCATCCCGGACATCCGGCAACGCCCGGCCGATAATCACGCTCATGGCGTAGTCGATGTAGCAGTTTTTCATTTCGTCTTCGATATTGACCTGACGAATTCTGCCTTGCTGATTATTTTCTATTTCATCCATAGATTATCCTTTCACTCGATCCTTAAATATCCAGATTCTTAACTTTTCTGGCGTTGCGTTCGATAAATTCTTTCCGGGGCTGAACTTTATCTCCCATCAGAACTGTAAAGATTTCATCCGCGTAAGAGGCGTCTTCCACATTCACTTTGAGCATTAAACGGCGTTCCGGATCCATGGTGGTGTCCCATAATTGTTCGGCATCCATTTCACCTAACCCTTTATACCGCTGTAATGTTACTTTGCTCCGGTCTTCGTGATCTTTCAACTTTTTATCCAAATCTGCATCGGTATAAGCGTATTCCACGTGCTTGCCCCAGCTGATTTTAAAAAGTGGCGGCTGGGCAATATAGACATAGCCTCTTTCTATCAGGCCGCGCATATAGCGGTAAAAGAAAGTCAGCAGCAGCGTCCGGATATGGGCGCCATCCACATCGGCATCGGTCATGATGACAATTTTATGATACCGTGCCTTTTCAACATTAAAATCTTCACCAACACCGGTTCCAAAAGCTGTGATCATTGATTTCAGGGAATCCGTTGTTAGAATCCGGTCCAGTCTGGATTTTTCAACATTTAAAATCTTGCCCCGGAGGGGGAGAATTGCCTGAATTTTGGAGTCTCTGCCTGTTTTGGCTGAGCCACCGGCAGAATCCCCTTCAACGATAAAAATTTCGGATAACGCCGGATCTTTTTCCCGGCAATCTGCCAGTTTTCCCGGCAGGGATGTGCTGTCCAGCGCACTTTTTCTCCGGGTCATTTCCCGGGCACGCTTCGCCGCTTCCCGGGCACGGGAAGCCTGCAAATTCTTTTCCATAATCAACTTGGCTTCTGCCGGGTTTTCTTCCAAAAATGCGGATAATTCTTCACCAACCAGGGTTTCAACAATCCCTTTCACTTCCGGATTTCCCAATTTGGTTTTGGTTTGGCCTTCAAACTGCGGTTCCAGCAGTTTAATACTGACAATAGCGGTCAATCCTTCCCGGATATCATCCCCAGACAGGTTTTTGTCATTGCCTTTAATAAAATTATTTTTACGGGCATAATTATTGATCGTCCGGGTTAATGCGCTTTTAAACCCGTTTAAATGGGTTCCACCTTCAGGGGTAAAGATATTATTGGCGTAAGCATAAATATTTTCGACATACCCTGTGGTGTACTGAAAAGCAATTTCAAGACTATAGTCCTTCATTTCTTTTTCATAATAGGTGATTTTATCGTACAGCGCATCTTTATTGCGATTCATAAATTCGATGTAGGATTTAATACCCCCTTCATAATGATAGCGGTTGGACTGTTCCTGTCCGGCTCTTTCATCTTTTAAGGTGATGGCAATTCCTTTATTTAAGAAAGCCAATTCCCGGAGGCGGTGTTCCAAAACATCGTAATCAAAAACGGTTTCGTCAAAAATATTGGCATCCGGTTTAAAATAAACTTTGGTTCCCGTTCGGTTGGTCTTGCCAATGACTTCCAATTCTGTCGTCTTTTTTCCGTATTCAAACGTCTGCTGAAAAATCTGTTTATCCTGCTTGACTTCAACGACCAGTTTTTCGGACAGGGCATTGACCACAGAAACACCGACCCCGTGAAGACCACCGGATACTTTATACCCGCCACCGCCAAATTTACCGCCGGCATGGAGAACAGTCAATGCTAATTCTACCCCGGTCATGTGTTTTTTATGGTTCATCCCGGTCGGGATTCCCCGTCCATCATCGGTCACTGTCACGGCATTATCATTGTCGATGACGACGTTGATATTTTTACAATAACCTGCCAGGGCTTCATCGATGGCATTATCGACGACTTCATAAACCAAATGATGAAGACCTTGTTTCCCGGTACTGCCGATATACATTCCGGGACGTCTTTTGACCGCTTCCAGTCCTTCTAAAACCTGGATTTGATCCGCACCGTATTCGTGCTTTGTTTGTGTCGCTTCTGACATGAAATCCTCCTAAATTCTATATCTCAATCTGATGACCATCTGAAATGTGGATGATCTTCTTGTTTGCTTCTTCATAATAGCCGGCAAAATGACTGTCAGTACAAGTGATAAACGCCTGACTCCGGCCCAAAATCGATAAAATATTCTGTTGACGATGCGCATCCAGCTCTGACAATATATCATCAAGCAGAACGACGGGGTAATCCCCGGTAAGCTCGTGATAAATATCCATTTGGGAAAGCTTCAATGCAATGGCGGCTGTTCGCTGCTGACCCTGGGAAGCGTACTTTCTGGCATCCCGCCCGTCAATCTTCACAATAATATCATCCACGTGAGGACCAAAATGCGTGGTTCCCCGTTCGATATCCTTTGTTTCCGATGTCTGAAGTTTTTCCATAAAGGCATCGCGCATGGCTTCCATTTGAACAAATCGATCAATGACATTGTCCTGATAATATAAAGACAATTGTTCCCGGTTTGAACTTAACACATCGTGCAGCGCCTTGGCTGAGCGGTTCAATTGTTTTAAATAGTCCAGCCGGTAAGCCATTAACTTAACGCCATAATCCACCAATTGTTCATTCCATCCGGCAAGCAGCGGCCGCATGGACGGGGAATAGCGGATATTCTTTAACAAAGCGTTACGCTGCGCCAATACTTTCCGGTATTTTTTCAGGACCGGCAAATACCCCGGAAGCATTCCGCTGATCTCTTCATTCATAAAACGCCGTCTTTTTTCAGGCCCCGCCTTAACGATTCGAAGATCATCCGGCTCAAACAAAATTGTATTGTATATTTTTAATACTCTCTGATGGGATTTTTCTTTTTTATCATCTACGGTCAGGCTCTTTTTCTTATTTTGATACGTAATACAAATCTTATGATGCACTGTTTCTTTCATAAGATCTGCTTGAATAAAAAAATGATCGGATTCAAAAGATGCCATATCCGAAACGGTCAAAGCCCGGTGAGAATACCCCCTGGACAAAAAAAATAATCCCTCCAGGAGATTCGTTTTGCCCTGGGCATTGGATCCGGTAATAACATTGATATGATCTGAAAAATGAAATACTTCTTCTTGATAGTTTCTAAAATGATTCAGACGCAATGCTTTGATAATCATTGAGAAGCCAAAACATGCCATTCTCCAATGGCTTCAACGGCTACACAATCTCCAGGTCTGATCTTTTTTCCCCGCATTGTACAGACGTCGCCGTTGACACGAACCTGTTCATCTAAAATGATGGCTTTGGCCATACTTCCGGATTCGACAATTCCTGCAAATTTCAGCAATTGGTCCAATTTAATATACTCTGAATATATTTCAATATTTTCCATTTTATCCTCTTTGAATTTAATAAGCTATTTTTTAACTTATTTCTTCTGAAAATGTTTTAGATAGCAAAATAGACGCAATAAACCATACAAATTTTGTATATTTGATATTATATCAAAAAAATGATGAATTGTACAATAATCTTTATGAATATCTCTCAATTCATCAACAATAAAAAAAGTCTATCAGAACCCATCCCAACGGATTATTCTGATAGACCATGATTGCATTGAGTGTTTTATTCTGAAACCCTGACTGGAAGAATTAGATAGATAAACGAATCGTCATCGGAAAGGATCACTGCCGGTCCAACAGGAGTCGTCATGTCAATAAGAATCTTGTCCTGATTCAAAACCCGCAATGCATCGATAACAAACTTGGAGTTGAAGGCGATCCGCAGCTCGTCACCTGTTTTTTCAATGGGAATAACTTCTTTCACATCTCCGATGTCTGCATTGGAACTTAATGTCAACTGATCGATACCAATTTCCATTTTTATCAGATTATTCTTACCAACCCGGGCCAACAGCGCCGCTCTTTCAGCACTTTCAAGAAGTAATCGCCGTTCAATGACAATTTCAGTATTTTTTTCACTGGGAATAATATGTTTATAATTAATAAATTCCCCTTCCAGCAACCGGGATGTAAACTGGGTAACTCCCATTTCAAAAAAGATTTGCGTCTTTGAAAGATGAACCTGGACATCGCCGTTGACATTGGACAGCAATTTATCCAGTTCACTCATACTTTTGCCTGGAATAATAATGGAAATCGGTTCATTAATCGCTTCTTTTAATTTTCCCCGGCGCAATGCCAAACGGTAACCATCCAAAGCGATCATGGTAATCCGGTCGTCTTCCATTTCAAGTTTAAGACCTGTGAGAACCGGGATATTTTCTTTAACCGCAACGGCAAAAATCGTTCCGTGAATGAGGGATTTCAATTCAGATGATTCGATGACAAAATTATAATCATCAATCACTTCTGGAAATTCTGGAAATTCCCGGGTGGGCAATCCTTTAATTGTAAAAGAAGAAAGCTGACAATCCATTTTTAATTGATAATGATCAAGCAATTCAAAAAAGACATCGTCACCAGACAGTTTTCTAACTAATTCTGAAATAAAATTTGATTGAAGAATGACTTCGCCATCCTGTTCGGTATGAGCCGGAATGGCTGTTTGAATACTGATTTCCAAATTGGTTGAAGTGAGAAATAATTGATTATCATAGACTTGAAATAGGATTCCTTCCAGGATTGGCATTGTTGTTTTATTGGCAACCCCCCGTGATACTAATGATAATGCATTGATTAAGTTATCTTTTGAACAATCAAATTTCATAATAATCCTCTTTTCTATGTTTTTTCCTGCCTTAGTATTATTCATTTTGATATATATTTTTAAGTAGTCATAATAATAAGGGGTGTGATGGGTGTGGATAAAGGCTGGATGGCTTGTTTTTCCTTAGTTTGCAGATTTGACAAATGTGGAAAAGGTGTTATAAATCCCTTGATAAGCTGTTGATAACAAGCAGGTTATTCACCTTTGATTTCATTTGATATCCGGACAATTAAATTTTTAAAATCAGTATTTTTTTCAATATTTTCAGTTATTTTTTGATAAGCGTGGATAACGGTTGAGTGATCCCGGCCTCCAAATTCTTCTCCAATTTTAGGAAGCGACAAGGAAGTCATTTCTCGGCAAAGATACATGGCCACTTGACGGGGTGTTGTGATGGATTTGGTTCTTTTTTTACTGTTCATTTCCTCGATTGTGGTATTAAAGTATTTTGCAGTGACTTCTTTTATATAATCTGAATTAATGGTATGTTTCTTTGAAACGAATAAATCTTTTAAAGCATCCTGGGCAAATTGAAGCGTAATGATTTTCCCATGGAGTTTAGAATAAGCGACGACGGTTGTGAGGGCGCCTTCGAGTTCCCGGATATTGGAGTGAATGTTATCGGCAATAAAACTCATGACTTCATCGGGAATGTCTTCAGGGTAGGATTCAGCCTTTTTTCTAAGAATCGCCATTCGGGTTTCAAAGTTTGGTGTGGAAATATCCGTTGTTAACCCCATTTCAAAGCGGCTTCGCAATCTTTCGGCCAAGTTGGGAATTTCCCGTGGCGGCCGGTCAGAACTGATTACTATTTGCTTGTTTTCGTCATGGAGCGCATTAAACGTATGAAAGAATTCTTCCTGGGTTCCGTCTTTTCCTGCTAAAAATTGAATATCATCAATTAATAAAATATCGACATTACGGTACCGGTTTCTGAATGCATAATTGTTTTTATTTTGAATGGCTTCAATGAATTCATTGGTAAAAGTTTCGCAGGACGTATAAACGACTTTTTTATCGGGTGTATAGGTTAAAATGTAATTGCCGATAGCCTGCATTAAATGGGTTTTTCCCAATCCGACACCGCCGTAGATAAAAAGGGGGTTATAGCGTTCGGATGGGGCTTCGGATACAGCGACACAGGCGGCGTGGGCAAAACGGTTATTTTCACCAATAACAAATTTATCAAAAGTATATTTTGGATTCATATTACTGCTTTTGTACGCGGCAATTATTTTTTCTTCGTCATGGGGAGTGGGTTGAGGCACTTCCTGATCATCCTGGGGAATGTCATCTTCGTCCAAAACAAATACAACTTTGATTTCCTTCTTTATTAAATAAGAAAGGGTTGTACTGGTTAATGTTTTGTAACGGCTGTCGATGATTGCTTTGTTGAAGGAATCATAAACCTGGATATAAAAGATGTCATTTGTAAATTGAATGGGTTTGAGTTCTGAAAACCAGGTTTTAAAACTGACTTCTGGAATTTCGTCCTGCATAATTTCAAGGGCTTCATTCCATATTTTTTCGATTGAATTCTCCACAGCAACCTCCGACTGATGTTTATAAATAAAATATTAAGAAAGATATCAACACAACTGTTGATATCTCAATAACGAGATGAGACCTTATTTTGTCAATAATTGGGTGTTTTTCCACACTTATCCCCAGATTTATCCACAGTTATCCATAAATTGTGAATAAATAAATGTGGAAATTGTGGAAACTGTTAGTTATTATATCAAATTATCTTTAGGGGTTCAATCTGTATCGGAATATATTTTAATACTTTTGAAATAATTCTTGACAACAAACGGTATTAATAATATACTTTTAAAGTAAAACTGCAAATCAATCATAATGATTTAATATATCAGGACAGGGGGTATTGGAATTGAAACAAACTTTTCAGCCTAAGGTCAGACAACGCAAAAGAGAACATGGATTTCGTAAAAGAATGTCAACGCGTAATGGTCGTCTCATTTTAAAGAAAAGAAGACAAAAAGGCAGAGCAAAATTATCTGCGTAAATCAGAAGACCGTTTTTAATCAAACGGTCTTTTTTGATAATGAATTCATCATTGGAGTATTAAGATGGCGTTGATTTCTTTAAAAGGTGAAAAGGATTTTAACAATGTCTTTCAACATGGACAGAAGTTCGGTAACAGGCATTTTCAATTTTACTACGTAAAAAACAGGAAAGATACCAATCGTTTGGGTATTATTGTCAGTAAAAAAGTTTCTAAAAATGCCGTCGTTCGTAATAAAATCAGAAGACGTATCCGGGAATCGTTTCGCATCAATGGGTGTTGTTTTAAATTAGGTTATGATTTGATAATTATAGCAAAAAAACGATGTGTTCAGGCAAGTTATCAGGAATTGAACCAGTCTTTGAAACATCTGTTTTATAAAACAAAGATGGAAGTGAAATCTTAAATGATAAAACGTGTTATGCTTTGGATGATTAAAGGGTATCAGCGGTTTATTTCGCCAGTTTTGCCAAAAACCTGCCGTTTTTATCCAACATGTTCGACCTATTGTTATCAGGCTATTGAAAAATATGGAGCGTTTAAGGGATTTATAATGGGGATGAAACGGATTATGAGATGTCATCCCTTTAATCCGGGAGGATATGATCCGGTTCCATAGTGTATTTGTTAAGGAGATAACAATCTAAATGAATTTTTTATATCAGGCCTTTGGCTTTGTTCTGCTTCAAATTTATAATTTGGTTCAGAATTATGGGGTTGCTGTTATTCTGTTTACGGTTTTGGTCAAAACAATTATTTTACCACTCAATATTAAACAGACAAATTCCATGAAAGAAATGCAGGCCATCCAGCCTGAACTTGCAAATCTGCAAAAAAAATATAAAAACAATCCTGAAAAATTAAATGCAGAAACCATGAAGTTGTATAAACTTTATAAGGTTAATCCAATGGCAGGTTGTTTGCCGTTGCTGATTCAAATGCCAATTATTCTGGGGTTGTTTGGTGCTTTAAAAGAACCAGGAAAATGGGTGTTCACTAATGGTGACTTATCGGCTTTATCTGCCAAGTTTTTGTGGATTCCAAATTTAGGGAATCCTGATCCCTGGTATATTCTTCCGATTTTGTGTGTTGTTTTAACATTTGCAACCCAGAAATTTACAATGAAGATGCAAAGCAGTGGGGATAAAACCGCGGAAACATCTCAAAAAATGATGATGTACATCATGCCGTTAATGATTGGCTGGTTTGCTATCAGTATGCCGGCAGGGGTGTCTCTTTACTGGGTGGTTCAGAATATTTATACCTTTGTTCAGCAGTTCCTTGTTATGAGAAAACCGGTTAAAAAGATTTCCATTGAAGAAGCCGAAAGAAAAGTGGAAGAAAGTAAACGCCAGGATATCAAAGACAAGAAGCGAATGATTAAAGAACAGTCTGAAATGCGACAGGATGCCATGAATGGTCAAATAGGTAAAAAGACAAAGAAGAAGGATAAAGGCAACAGACCAAAGACACAACCTGCATCCGGGAAGAAAGTCACACCCAGTCACAAAACAATTACAAAAATTCCGCATAGTGACGAACGGTCACATAAATCCTGACATAATAGGGGAGGTTGTTTGATGAGTAAAACAGTAACAGGAAAAGGGAAAACCGTTGAAGAAGCCATTAATCAGGCCTTAACTGAGTTAACCCTTACACTGGAAGAAGTAGAAACAAAGGTTGTTCAGGTACCGGAAAATGGGGTATTTGGTTTATTTGGAAAAAAGGAAGCCATTGTAGAAGTGACACCCATCGATAATCCTGAAAAGAGAGCACAGTCTTTTTTAACCGATATGCTCGCTTCCATGGGTATCCAATGTGTGATTGCCTGTAAACTCAATGATGATATCTTAAATATTGAATTGTCAGGAAAGGATATGGGTATTTTGATTGGACGCCGGGGTCAGACGTTGGATGCAATCCAGTATTTAACCAGTCTGGTGGTCAATAAAAAAACGGAACATTATGTTCGTGTGATTATTGATACGGAACATTACCGGGAAAAACGTCAGAAGACACTTGAAAATCTTTCCCACAAAATGGCATCTAAGGTTACGCGCTATCATAAAAAGATATCACTGGAACCCATGAATCCGGCGGAAAGAAGAATTATTCACGCCACATTACAGGATGACGAAAATGTCTTTACTTACAGTGAAGGCGAAGATCCATACCGTTATGTGGTTATCGATTTACAGGAAAACAATCCCGAGTGATCATTTTGAATAGAACTGTATGGTAATGCCAGTTTTTTTTCTGGAATGCATTCATTATCACTCAGTCATCTCGCCTTAATTTCTTTTAATTAAGGCGTTTTTTAATATATGGAGTAAGAAAAATGGATTTATTTAATGATGATGTCATCGCAGCCATCGCAACGGGTGACAGCGCTGGCGGTATTGGAATTGTAAGAATCTCCGGAAAAGGGGCAGAAGGAATTGCAGACGCTGTGATCAAGACGTCTTCTGGTCTGTTGGTAAAAGATTTTGAGACTTTCACCATGCATTATGGTAAATGTTTTGATTATTACGATCATCAGCTCATCGATGAAGTAATTATTTCCGTTATGAAAGGCCCTCATTCTTATACAGCAGAAGATGTCGTGGAAATTAATTGTCATGGTGGACAAGTAGTGACCCGAACTGTTTTAAAAGCGGTTTTGGATGCCGGGGCCCGTTTGGCTGAACCTGGAGAATTTACAAAAAGGGCTTTTCTCAACGGCAGGATTGATCTTTCCCAGGCCGAGGCAGTGATGGATGTGATCAATGCTAAAACCGAAAAATCCCTGGCTTATTCGATGAACCAATTGTCCGGGGGATTATCTGATCAGTATCAAAGGATTGATCAAGAACTGGTCCATGCTTTGACAATTATTGATGCGTCCATTGATTATCCTGAATATGAGATTGACACTTTAACAACGAAAGATCTTTTGAAAATTATTGATGGGCTTCTTTCCAATGTTCAATCTTTATTAAGCACAGCCCAAACGGGTAAAATTGTTCGTGATGGTATTGCGACAGTTATTTTAGGGGAACCCAATGTTGGAAAATCCTCTTTGCTCAATGCACTTATTAATAGCGACAGGGCTCTTGTCACTGATATTGCTGGAACAACCCGGGATGTGGTTGATGAATACATTAATATTGATGGAATTCCATTTCATATTATTGATACAGCTGGAATTCGGGAAACTCAAAATAAGATTGAAGCTCTGGGCGTAAAAAAATCTTTATCGATGTTGGATCAGGCTGATCTTATTTTATTGGTTTATGATGTTTCACGTGGAACATCTCAGGATAAAGCATTGCCTTTTGATATCAATCCTGATAAAACAGTGATTAATGTTTATAATAAATATGATTTGGCAGAATCTAATATACAAGATGAAGATGGTATTGTGATTTCTACAAAAACACATTACGGGTTGATAAATTTAAAAAATAAGATGAAAGATGAAGCTATGCATCGGATCAACAAGAAAGACAACGAAAATGTTCTTTCAAATTTAAGACATATTCATTTACTCAATCAAGTCAACGAAAATCTTTTAAATGTCCAATGTGGATTGAACCAGAACATTCCAATTGATTTGACAGCGATCGATCTTAAAAATGCTCTGGATTGTCTCAGGGAAATTACAGGACGTAATGTTGGCTCGGATATTATTGATTCCATTTTTGCACATTTTTGTTTAGGAAAGTAGGAGACATGAAAAAATATAGTGGAGGTTCTTTTGATACAGTAGTGATTGGTGCCGGGCATGCAGGATGTGAAGCGGCCCTTGCTACGGCAAGGATGGGAAAGGAAACATTACTGTTAACCATCAATTTGGATTCAGTTGCAATGATGCCCTGTAATCCAGCTATTGGCGGAACAGGAAAAGGACATCTTGTCCGGGAAATCGATGCGTTGGGTGGAGAAATGGGGAAAAACATCGATGCAACAATGATCCAATGCCGGATGCTCAACACAGCAAAAGGCCCGGCAGTTCATTCATTAAGGGCTCAGGCTGATAAAAAAGCCTATCAGTTTAGAATGAAAGAAGTCATTGAAAATCAGGATCATCTGGTTTTGAAACAACAGGAAGCGACGAAGTTGTTTATTGAAGATCAGAAAATAACCGGGGTGCAGGTTGTTACCGGAGCGGTTTATCAATGCAGAAGTTGTATCATCTGTACAGGAACCTATTTAAAAGGCCGGGTATTTATTGGGGATGTCCAATATGACAGTGGTCCTAACGGTTTATTTCCAGCCCGGTATTTATCGGACAGCTTAAAAGAAAATGGGATTAAACTCCAGCGGTTTAAAACGGGAACCCCTGCCAGGGTTGATGAAAAAACAGTGGATTACACAAAAATGCAGATTCAGGAAGGGGATGAAGAAATCACGCCATTCTCTTTTGAAACAGAACATTTGGATATCGATCAGGTTCCCTGTTATTTAACGTATACCAATACGGAAACGCATAAGATCATCAATGAAAATCTGGATCGCAGCCCGCTGGTTACTGGGGATGTCGTCGGAATAGGTCCCCGATACTGTCCTTCCATAGAAACAAAGGTCATGCGGTTTAAGGATAAAGAACGTCATCAAATCTTTATGGAACCCGAAGGTCTCTATACCAGAGAAGTGTATGTCCAGGGGATGTCATCCTGTTTGCCGGAAGAAGTTCAGATTAATTTATATCGCACTGTCGCTGGTATGGAAAATGTTGAGTTTATGCGAACCGCTTATGCCATTGAGTATGATTGTATTCATCCGACAAGTTTAAAAGCAACGCTGGAATCCAAGCAAATTGAGGGCTTATTCTTTGCCGGTCAAATTAACGGGACTTCCGGATATGAAGAAGCAGGGGCCCAGGGAATTTTGGCAGGCATTAACGCTGGATTAAAGTTAGATGAAAAAGAACCCGTCATCCTCGACCGTTCCCAGGCGTACATTGGCGTTTTGGTTGATGATATCATCAATGAAGATGCAAGCGAACCCTATCGTATGATGACATCCAGGGCAGAGTACCGGTTGCTGCTGCGTCAGGATAATGCAGATCTCAGATTAACGCCAATTGGTCATCAAGTTGGACTTATTTCTGAGAAACGTTACGAACAGTTTTTAAGAAAGAAAGAAAAAATAGCTGAGGAAATGGAACGGGTTAGACGGGTGATCGTAGGCGCCACAGACAGGAATAATCAGACGTTGATAAATCTTGGAACAACGCCGATTCAATCAGGCGTCAGCCTTGCCCAACTCTTAAAGAGACCCCAGCTCAGTTACGAAAACACGGCTCCATTGGATACTAATCGTCCTGATTATTCAAAACATATTTGTGATGAAGTAGAAATCCAATTAAAATACGAAGGATATATCAAAAAGCAGAATGCCCAGGTCAAACAGTTTAAAAAAATGGAAAGTAAGCGGATTCCAGAAAATATTGATTACCAACTAATAGAAGGCTTAAGACTGGAAGCGGTGGAAAAATTAAGTGAAGTCCGTCCCATGTCCATTGGCCAGGCATCCCGGATATCCGGTGTATCACCGGCGGATATCACAGTGATCCATGTGTATTTGGAAAACAGGAAAAAAGAAAATGCAAACAGAGACGCTGAAAAATAAACTACAAGAAAACAATATAATATTAGATGATTATCAAATCGATCAAATAATAGAATTAATGAATGAGATTGTAGAAACCAATAAAAAGATAAATTTAACCAGAATAACAGACGAAAATGATTTTATCGATAAACATATTATTGACGCCTTGACCTGCCCACTCGATCAAACCGATCAAAAGATTATTGATGTGGGGACCGGGGGAGGTTTTCCAGGACTTCCCCTTGCCATTGCTTACCCACAAAGACAATGGACCTTGATGGATGCAACTGAAAAAAAAATTCGTGCAATTGAAAGAATCGCAAACAATATTGATGTTCACAATGTAACTTTTATAACCGGAAGAGCAGAAGAATTGGCTCATCAACAGACATATCGGGAAAGCTTTGATGCCGTTGTCTCCAGGGCAGTAGCCAATTTGCCGGTTTTAACAGAATTATGTGCCGCGTTTATTGTTCCGGATGGGCATTTTTATGCCTGGAAAGGTGAAAAAAGTGAACAGGAAATTAGAGAGGCTCAGAATACATTCAAGACATTGGGCCTTGAGGTAGAATCCATTAATCATAATTTATTACTGAAAAATACAGTTTTTCATGTTATAATTCAATGTAGAAAAACGGGGATAACACCGAAAGAATATCCCAGAAATTTTGGACAAATCAAAAAGAAACCCCTGTAGCTGCAAACAAGAGGTTTCACGTGAAACATACGGAGACCTGTGAATGAGAAAAAGAAAAAAAGAAAAAAATCAGGATCAATTGATTAAAGAGATTCCGGTTGATCAAATTATTCCAAATCCAAATCAACCGAGAAAGATTTTTAAAGATGAAAAATTAAATGAATTGGCAAACTCCATCAAAACCTTTGGTGTTATTCAGCCCATTCAAGTTCGTCAAATTGATCAGGATCTTTATGAATTGGTATCAGGTGAAAGACGGTTAAGAGCTTCTAAAATGGCAGGAAAAACCATGATACCAGCAATGGAAATGAAAATGAGTGATCAGGATTCTGCAGTGCTTGCAATTGTGGAAAACATTCAAAGGGAAGATCTTAATTTTTTTGAAGAAGCTGAGAGCTATAGACAGTTGATGAAATACTACAACATGACCCAGGAACAGGTGGCAAGCCTGCTGGGAAAATCCCAATCATTTATTGCAAATAAAATCAGACTCCTCAAATTGGACGATAAAATAATCCTTCAGGTGAAAGAGCATCAATTATCCGAACGGCATGCCCGGGCATTGCTGAGAATTCCCGATCAAGAAATTCAACAAGAAGTGATCGATCAAATTGTTAAAAAAGATTTAAATGTAAAGAAAACAGAACACTTAGTTGAGAAAATAAGAGACGAAGTTCTGACAAATAATTATGACGAGAAAATAACACCTGAAAAAAAGGCCCGAGTAAAATCATTTATCAATGCACAAATATACATTAATACGATAAAATCTGCTTTTAAGATGGTTAAAGAAAATAAAAAAGATGCAAAATATAAAGAAACAGAAAAAAAGAACAGCATAGAAATAACCATCACCATTCCAAAATAAGCTAGAAAGAGGATTTATGTCAAAAATAATTGCGATTTTCAATCAAAAGGGTGGCGTAGGAAAAACGACAACCAATATGAATATGACAACGGCTCTTTGTATGAAAGGTTATAAAGTATTGACGGTGGATATTGATCCCCAGGGAAATACAACCAGCGGTTTTGGATTTGAAAAAAATAAGCTGGATAAAAGTATTTATGATGCATTGATTAACGAAGAAGACATCAAACAAATTATTCTGACAACAGGATATGAAAACCTCAATATCGTTCCATCCAATATTGAGCTGGCAGGATCAGAAATTGAACTCGCTGAAATGAAGAAACGGGAATCCCGGCTTAAAACAACATTGGAACCTGTTAAAGACTATTACGATTTTATTTTTATCGACTGTCCGCCATCGCTGGGATTATTAACCATCAATGCATTGGTGGCGGCGGATACGGTGCTTATTCCGATTCAGTGTGAATACTATGCACTGGAAGGGGTAGGGCAATTGATGAATACCGTCAGTCTGGTTAAAAAAGGACTGAATCCCCAACTCGAAATCGAAGGGGTCCTGATGACCATGTACGATGGCAGGACAAATTTATCCGTTCAGGTTGTGGAAGAGGTCAAAGATTATTTTAAATCAAAAGTATTTGATACCACAATACCCAGAAATATCCGGCTTGCCGAGGCACCGAGTTTTGGAGAAACAATCTTTGAATATGCCCCAAATTCAAAGGGGTCTAAAGCGTATTTACAGTTTGCAGAAGAATTTATAGAAAGACAAAAGAAACATGGCAAAAACAAAAAAACTAGGTAAGGGATTGAAAGCATTAATATCGGAGGATATTCAATTTGATGACGATGGTGAGTTTGCCGGAAAAAAATCCGGTTCAGAATCCATTGTCTTTGAACTGGAAATCAATAAGATAAGACCTAATACAGAACAACCAAGAAAAAACTTTCAAAAAAAAGCTCTTGAAGAAATGGCTGTTTCCATTGAAGAACACGGCATTCTCCAACCGCTTGTCGTAAGACAGGAGGGAAAGGGTTATACGATTATAGCCGGTGAAAGAAGATGGCGTGCGGCAAACATTGCCGGGATAAAAACCGTTCCCGTTATTGTCCGGGATTTACCTCCCAAAGATGTTATGGAAATTGCACTGATTGAAAATGTTCAGCGGGAAAACCTCAACGCTATTGAAGAAGCCATGGCGTATCAAAAACTCATGGATAATTACAATCTCACCCAGGGTGAAATTGGTTTGCGAATTGGGAAAAGCAGGACAGCGGTTACCAATACCATGCGTTTGCTGCGTTTGCCGCATAAAGTGCGCCAGGATGTATTGAATGATAAAATAAGTTCCGGGCATGCCAGAGCACTGCTGGCATTGGAAACACCGGATGAGATGGAAGAGATGGCCGGAGAAATTATCGATCATCATCTGAGTGTCAGGGAAACAGAAAAAAAAGTGCGGGAAAAAAAGAAAGAGATTCCCGAAAAGATAAAGAAAAAAAGGGATCCATATCTCATGGATGTTGAAGAAAAATTAAAAGACCAATTTCACACAAAAGTTCATATCCGGGAAAAAGGGCAAAAAGGAAGCATTCAATTGGATTATTATTCCATGGATGATTTGAACCGGCTGCTGGAATTGTTAAAGATCAATGGGAGGTAATATGAAACAGGAAAATTTTCGAATCAAAAGAAAACTAAACGCTTTTACAACGGCACTCATCAGTAACTTTTTAAATATTGTTATTATATTAATTTTAAAAGGAACTTTAGGATTATTTGGCAATAATGGTCAATACAATGTATTTTATGGCATCGTTGAATTTGTGATCATTACATTGTTCTGGGTCGGCTTTAATTATTATTCATTTAGGGATACCAGTCAGGAAGATAACCGGGAATACAGCTTGTATTTAATCGTGGATATGATTCCCATCGCCGTTTTAACCATTATCTCAATTGTTGTTATGTATATAGGAACAGGGACACAATTCTCCACAACCTGGAACGCCTTGACCTTTGCTGTGGCGCCAACCCTGTTTGTTTACCTGCCCTACGGATTCTTATATCATATCTTTGGCAGTATGATCCCGATTGCGGCGTTTTTCATCATCTGCATGGTTTATATTGTGGGTTTACAGCTGGCGGGGTATGCCCTTGGGAATAAAAGTCGCCGTGAAACCCAGGCAAGGCTTAGAAAACGCCGGGCCCAGGAAGAAAAATTTATGGCGGAACAGAAAGAAATGGCTATTAAGGCTAACAAGCGCATGCAGAACAATAATACAGCAGCGTCCCGAATGGTCCGTCAGGCAGCGAGAAAACGCAGCATTCGTCCGGACAACAAACCAAAAATTGATAAAAGAGATCCCCTGAATGATGTGACTTCAAACCCGATTATTCAAACCGAAGCATTTTCTCCCATTACAGATGAAATGATTGAAGAAGCAATGAAAAAAGAAAAACAAACAGCGGCACAAAAAGAACTGGAAAAGAGAAAAGCCAGGGAACAAAAAGAAAGACCGGCTCAAAATAGCCGGAGAACCCCAACCCGGACGGCACCATCAGGAACCAGACGTAAACAGCCGGAAAACCAGGTAAATGACAAACGTCAAAACGGACCAGCCTGGGTTGTCCCTGGAGAAACGCGGAAGAGAGAAGATAATAAAGGGTCGAACCATAAGGACCAAGGGTCAGTATGATGACAATTCATGGAATAGATATCATCTGCTTTGCTGTGATTGTGATCACAGCAATAGCAGGGTTTAAAAAGGGGGCAATAGGCACTATCATTGGTTTGGTAGGGCTTATTGCTTCTTTTATACTTGCATGGGTTTTGACGCCGCTCATTTATGAATGGCTTATGGGGAATACCAGCATCAACACGGTTCTAACACAAAGTGTGCTCAAGTGGGTGATTGCGCATCCCAGTATGGTTCAGTGGCTGTCACTGGGTTCAACCCAGTTAATTTCCGTCAATAGTTTTCTGACACAAATTGGAGCGACGGGAATGGATGTTTCAACATTGATGAGCGGCAGTCTTGCCGGACAGGTCGAGTCTTTACTGATGCCTGTTGTAAAGAAAATCGTAGAAGCACTGCTTTTCTTGCTGATGTTTATTGTATTTACGGTAATCATTAAAGTTGTGAAACACGCGACCGAGAAAATTAATAAGGTCCCTGTTTTCGGTTCTGTCAACCGCCTGGTGGGAACCCTGATCGGTGCAGTTAAGGGGATTGTACTGGACTTTGCTGTCGTCTGGATCCTTTATTTTATTTGTGTCCTGATTGGAAACACAACCTGGGTCAACAGTCTGTCTTCCGGTGTCATTTCCAGTGTTATCTTAAGCATTCTGTAATAAAGGAGGCAACGTGGAATTTAATAATTTTGGGGATTTTTGGCATTATCTGATTGGAAACATTGATAAAATCAACATGACTGAAAAAATCATCTCTATTGCCGTTACACTCATTGTCATGTTTATTTGTGTGAAAATGGTCAATGTCATTACCAATAACATCTTTAAGATAAGGGAAAAGTCTTCCATTGTTGAAACCGAACGGGATTACAAACGGAACACGACATTTAGGAAGGCCTTTAAAACCGTCTTTAAAACGGGAATTTATATTGCGGGAATACTGGTCATTCTCTCCTTTTTTGTCAATGTCAGTGCCCTGGTGACGGTGGCTGGAGTCGGAACCGTGGCCATAGGCCTGGGAGCAAAAGGGATGGTGGAGGATATGATCAGTGGTTTTGTCATTATTTACGAAAGCCAATACCTCATCGGAGATTATGTCACACTGGACGGCAATCAATATGGAGTGGTGGAGGATATCGGAATCCGGGCCACATCAATCCGAAAACTGGACGGTAGTCGTTTCATCATTCATAATGGAAAAATAGATCGTTTGATCAATCATTCCAGGGGCCATATTTCTGCAGGTGTGGATATTGGCATTGCCTATGAAGAGAACATAGAAAAAGTGGAAAGTTTGCTCAAACAGGTATGTGATGGGCTGTATAATACCAACCGGGAATTATACCTCAATCCGCCCATGGTGCTTGGCGTAACACGATTTGATGATTCAGCTATGAATATCCGGGTGGTATCGGATACGGATCCCATTCATAAACTGGATGCCGAAATTCTGATGCGAAAAAGAATAAAAGAAGCGCTGGATAAACATAAAATAGAAATTCCTTACAATAAAACAGAGATTATTTTGGAACAGGATGACCGCAAGAATAGAAAGGATCCCTCATAATGGAAAAAAAAGAATATGGCCTTGGGGATATTGTGGAGATGAGAAAGCAGCATCCCTGTGGTGAAAACCAGTGGCAGATCATCCGCATGGGAACAGATGTAAAACTAAAATGTCTGGGATGCGAACACATTGTTATGCTGCCAAGAGCAAAATTTGTTAAAATGTTAAAAAAAGTACTTGTAAAAGCAGATCAATAAAAATCGGCTAAAAAAAGAAAGAGATTATTGATAAAAAGAAAGAGATATGATACAATACAAAACTGTATCCTTGCACAGAGAAAGACTGTGCCAAAGTCCATAAGGAGGTGAAGATCATGAAGGCATACGAAACAGTATTTGTTTTGGTACCCGAAATGGAAAAAGAAGCCATTGATGCAGAAATTGCGAAAGTAAAAGCTGTTATCGAAAAAGCGGGTGAAGTGGAAAGTGTCGATGAATGGGGAAAACGCAAGTTAGCCTACGAAATCGATAATAAGTACACAGATGGTTATTATGTGCTGATTCATTTTAAGGCAGAAAACACTGTTCTGGACAGTTTGAACCATTTATACCGCATTACAGATAGTTTTATTCGTGATATCATTGTTTCACGGGAAAAGTAGGTGAACGATGAATAAGGTAGTATTAGTCGGAAGATTAGCCAGAGACCCCGAATTAAGAACAACCACCACCGGAAAATCAGTTTCATCATTTTCAATAGCGGTTGACCGCCGCTATAAACAGGAAGGACAGCCGACGGCTGACTTCTTTAACGTGGTTGCGTGGGGGCGACAGGCAGAAATTATTAATCAGTATTTAGGAAAAGGGAGAGAGATTGCCATTAATGGGCGTCTTCAATCCCGTTCTTATGTTGCAAAAGATGGAACCAAGCGGTACGTAACCGAAGTGGTACTGGAGGAATTCGACTTTATTGGCGGTCGCAACAGCGGCAGCAATAATGGAGGCGGATACGCGGGTACACAAAATCAAGATCAGTCCCAGGCCCAGGGCAATAATATGCCTCTGGATCAAATGGATGATGAATTCCATCTGATGGCAGACGATGACGACGTGCCATTCTAACAGGAGGGAAAAATGCCAAAACCGTATAAAAGAAGAAGAAAAGTATGCGAATTTTGTGAACGTAAAGAAGATAATGTCGATTACAAAGATGTCGCAACACTCAGAAAATATATCTCTGAAAGAGGGAAAATTTTACCAAGACGTGCGACAGGGACCTGCGCAAAACACCAGCGTAAGGTGACAGAAGCGGTCAATCGTGCCAGAAACATTGCACTGCTGCCGTATCAGTCAAACAATGGTTGATTAAGTCAATCTGTTTTGAAGCAGGAACCGGGGTCTTCGGTTCCTGCTTTTTTTCTGTGAAAAGTTTAGATTTAAAATTAATAGCGGACGTGAAATCCGGTTTCCCCGGAGTGGGGTTGAATGGATTTTACTGAATAATCGTCAATGCGGATAAAACGGTCGTTTTTGCGCAGACCCGATAAAAAAGCAGCAAGATCGGTCTCCTCACCCTGAACTTCCAATTCAACCATGCCGTTGTTCAAGTTGCGAACCCAGCCGGTTAAGTGATGATCTGTGGCCAGGACAACAACCCGGTAACGAAAACCGACGCCCTGGACACGACCGTCGACGATAATGGCATAACGATTCATAGGCCCTCCATTGTGATGCATATGCAAACCTCCTAATCCTTAAATATCAATGTACCTAATAGATGGTTATGGTATAATAATAAATCAAATTAAACTGAAGTCAATAACGAATCGAGGATTAACATGAAAACAAAAGCGATCACAGAAGGTGCGTTGCTCTGTGCATTAACGGTGCTCTTATCCCTTTTATGCTATTACGTCCCACTCATGATCATTCTGTACATTTTCATACCGGTTCCAATGGTGGTACTGGCAAAGCGACAGGATATGCGGACAACCGTTGTATCGAGTCTGGCCGCATCGGCGATACTCTTTTTTTTCATCGATATGATGTCGGGCCTGACCTTTGCATTTTATCTGATCATCGTGGGATGCGGCTTAGGCTATTGTTATAAAAAACAACAAAGCGGGTTTATGAAAATGGCAACGGCGTATATGGGGATTTTTATTACCCTTATCGCTTTCCTGATTGTGTTTCAAATGCTGTCGGGTGTTTCGTTTATCGCTACCTTATCCAAGGATTTTACAACGATCAGCGAACAGGTGCTGCAGACGTATCAGAGTACGGGAATTTTTTCAGCAGATCAGATGACAACCCTGACAAATTCCGTTGGTCAAATTGTGACAGAGCTTAAATTAATGATTCCATCGGCGTTTTTGATGGCACCCTTTTTTGTAGGGTGGGCCATCTGTATTGGGTGTGATACCATTTTGAAAAAAATAAAAAGTCAGAATGTACCACTCCAACCGGTCAGTCAGTGGCAGGCTCCCCGTTCTTTAAAGAATATTTTATTGGTTCTTGCTTTGTTTCTGCTGATTGTACAATTTGCAGGCATCGAGGCGGTTCCCCAAATATATGTGGTGACCCTGATCGAAATAACGACTTTAATTTACGGGGTCATGGGGTTGTCTTTTGTTTTCTGGATGATTAACAGAAAAAAAGACCATGAAGTGATGGGCTGGAAAATTCTAATCGTGATTGTGGTGCTTATTATTCCGATGGCGACGACGATACTGGCAATGATTGGAATTTTGGATGGGTATACATCTCTTAGGGCAGCTATTGTGATGAAAGACGGTGAAAAAAAATGAGTGGTCCTAAACGGGAATTTATAGTGCTGATGGCCATTTTGACCATGATGTGTATTTTGCTTCTTTATTACAATGTGCCCATCGGGTTACTGGCGCTGGTGGCCGTGGTGACACTGGTCGCCATTCAGGAATGGCAGGAAAAGGAAACCAACACCCGGCAGGAAGAAGAACAGGAATCCATTACCCGAAAGGTGACAAAGATTAACCGGGATAAAATGTATGACATGCCCATTCCAATGGTTGTTATCGAACGGGACGGCACCTCTATTATGCTGAACCGGGCATTTTTTTTGGCTTTTGGAAAAGAGCTGGGAAGAAAGGGAACCAATATCTTCCAAAAGCTACGGGTCAAGGAAAAAGAAATGCTTAACGGTAATATTAAAGAAATTACCTTCGAGAATAAAACCTACGCCATGATGATCAGCGGCTTTGTCAAAAATCAAAAGCAGTTGTATCTGCTGCATTTTATGGATATAACGAAAGAAAAAACACTGGCGGAAAAATACAGTCACAGTGAGACCGTTTTTTGTTACATTATTCTCGATAATTACGATGATATTATTGAACAAATGGCAGCCCATGAACGCTCCATTCTGCTTGGCAGAATTGACGTCATTTTAACAGAATGGGCCAATCGAAACGGAGCCATTATCATTAAATATGAAAATGACCATTATCTTATCATTTTTGCCAGGAAAAACATGGGCATTATGGAGCGGTGCCATTTTCATATTCTGGATGAAGTCCGGGAAGCGGGGGAACAGGAAAACATCCAGGTTTCCCTGAGTATGGGGATCGGTGTATCGGAGGAACCCCAGACGGTTCAGGAAGCCGATGCGCTGTCTCACGCGGCCCTGGATATTGCGCTGGCCCGGGGCGGAGACCAATGTGTCGTTAGGGAAGATGATAAAAATGCCTATTACGGTGGAAAAACCGAGGCAAAAGAAAAAAGAACCAAAGTGAAAGCCCGGGTCAAGGCCCACGGGCTGAAAGAAATGATAGAAAACGCCCAAAATGTCATCATCATGGGGCACCAGACGCCGGATATGGATTGTTTGGGTTCGGCAGTGGGTTTGATGGGAGCCTGCAGATGTCTTGGGAAAGAATCCCGGTTTATCTTACAAGAGATTAATACCAGCATCAGTTCCCTGATGGATTATTTGAGCCGGGACAAAAACTATCTCAATAACTTTATCAAACCGAAGGAAGTGGCGTCTTTGACCACGGAAGGAACTCTGTTGATTGTGGTTGACACGCAAAGTCAAAGCTATGTTGAAGTGCCACAGCTGGTGGATCATGTCGAAAATATCGTTGTGATTGATCACCACCGGGCCTCTGGAAAATCCATCGAGGGGACGATATTCAGCTATCTGGAAGCCTATGCCTCTTCGACTTGTGAGCTGGTAACCGAGTTGCTCCAGTATTTTGGTAACAAAGAAATCATTGGTGTCACAGAAGCCAACGCACTGCTTTCCGGGATGTGTATGGATACAAAAATGTTTACCGTTAAAACAGGGGTCCGGACCTTTGAAGCCGCCTCTTATCTGAAGCGCAAAGGGGCGGATACGGTTATCGCCAAAACCCTGCTTCAAAATGATATTGAAACCTACGCGGCAAAATCCGTTGCGGTGACGAATGCGGAATTTTATGATAACACCATCGCGATATCCCTGTATGAAAACAACACAGAAAATGCAAAACTTGTAGCGGCCCAGGCTGCAGATGAATTGCTTAACATTAAAGGGATCAATGCCTCCTTTATCATATTGAAATATAAAGGTGGCATCTTTATCAGCGGGCGGTCTATGGGCGATATTAGTGTCCAGCTGATTTTGGAAAAACTGGGTGGCGGCGGTCATCTGACCATGGCAGGAGCACAGCTCCACGATGTGGATGATTTGCAGGAAGCCCGGACATTACTTGTTTCGTCAATTGAAACCTATAAGAAAGAGAGTGACAAAAATTGAAAATTGTATTATTGGAAGATGTGGATAAACTCGGTAAAGCTGGGGATATTGTGGATGTAAAAGCGGGATTTGGCCGGAATTATTTAATTAAGAACAACAAGGGATTGCCGGGAACCCGGGAAAATGTAAAAGAGGCAGAAGCCCGGAAAGCGGAAATCGCCAAAAAGAAGGAAGAAGAACGTCAGGCAGCTATCGCACTGGCTGAAAAACTGGATGCCTCCCAGATTGTCATGCAGGAACGGGCGTCTGAAGATGGAACACTGTTTGGCTCGGTCACCAACAAGAACATTGCTGAAGCCCTGGAAAAGGATCTTGGATTAGTGGTGGATAAACGGAAAATTGCCTTGCCGGAACCGATTCGAAATGTGGGCCGTTTCAGTGTGCATATTAAAACAACAGCTGGCGTGGAAGGCAAATTGACAGTTATTGTAACAGGAAAGAAATAATACAATAAGGGGGAAACGGATTGATTAATCCAAAACAACCCCCTCACAATACAGAAGCAGAAGCTTCCGTTTTGGGGGGGATTATCCTCAACGCCTCAAAGCTGACCGTAGCGGAAGAGCATCTGCGTCCGGAGGATTTTTACGCGAAGGCAAACCAGGTCATTTATGAAAATATTATTGCAATGCGGGAGGCTGGCCTTGCGATCGATTTGGTTACATTGTCAGAACGGCTGAATAATATCGGGGTATTAAAAGATATTGGCGGGCCGGCATACCTTGCTGAGCTTGTTGATAAAGTCCCCTTGCTCAGTAATTTTGAAAATTATTGTGTCATTGTACAGGATCAATCGCTAATGCGGCGGCTGGTCGAAACGTCCATGAATATTCTCAATGATTGTTATGGGGAATATGAAAATGTATCGGATGTCGTGGAGTCGGCGGAACGCCAGATCTTTAAGGTTGCAGAAGGGCAGCTCAAAGGAGATTTTGCCGATATCCATGATGTTATTATGGAAACCATCAATCATATCGAAGAAATTCGCCGGAATAAAGGGCAGTTGACCGGATTATCCACTGGATTTTCAGAACTTGATTTTAAAACATCCGGACTTCAAAAATCAGATTTAGTCTATATTGCAGCCCGGCCCTCCATGGGGAAAACGGCATTTGCCCTGAATCTCGCCCAGCATGCGGCGGTTAAGGATGGTGCCCGGGTTGCGATTTTTAGTCTGGAAATGTCGAAAACCCAGCTGATGCAGCGTATGCTGTGTTCTGAAGGGCTCATTGATCTCTCCAAGGTGCGGACAGGGGAATTGGACGATGAGGAATGGCAGGTTTTGGCAGATGCATCGGTGAGGCTGTATGGAACGCACATCTTGATTGATGATACGGCCGGTCAGACCCTGGCGGATATCCGCTCCAAATCCCGGAGGGTAAAAGCGGAACAGGGACTGGATCTGGTTTTGATCGATTACCTTCAATTAATGAGCGGACGGGGACATTCGGAAAACCGTCAGAATGAAATTTCTGAAATATCCAGAGGGTTAAAATCCCTGGCCCGGGAACTTCAGTGTCCCATTGTCTGTTTGTCCCAGCTCAGCCGGGCCCCGGACGGACGGCCGGACCATCATCCCATGCTGGCGGACTTAAGGGAATCCGGATCCATCGAACAAGATGCCGATGTGGTCATGTTTTTATACCGGGAATACTATTATGACAAAGAAAACGCCAATCCCAATATGGCAGAGTTGGATATCGCCAAACAGCGTAATGGTCCAACGGGGCGGATCAACCTGACCTGGCGTCCGGAATTTACCCGGTTTATGGATTGGGCAGACGACGGAACGTATCAGGATCCGGGGCCGGGGTCGCCTTTTTAAAGAGAGAGTAGAACGATGAAAAAATATGATGTGATCATCATCGGTGCCGGCCCAGCCGGCATTTTTGCGGCGATGACCTTAAAGGAAAAACATCCGGAACAACAGGTGGCAATATTTGAAAAGGGGAATCCCATTGCCAAACGAATTTGCCCCAAACGGAAAACCGGAGTATGTGCCGGGTGTAAGCCGTGTAACATTACAACAGGGTTTGCCGGCGCCGGGGCATTTTCCGATGGGAAACTCTCCTTATCCCCGGATGTGGGGGGAGACCTGGATAAGATTATTGGATATGATGAAACCAAGGCGCTCATTGAGGATGTGGATGCATTTTATCTGCGTTTTGGAGCAGACACCCAGGTTTACGGCCTTGATCAGCAGGAAAAAATCAGAAAGATCCGGCGCAGGGCCATCGAAAATGATCTCAAGCTGGTCACCTGTCCGATCCGTCACTTGGGAACGGAAGTCGGATTTGGCATCTATGAACAAATTGAACGTTATCTTGTCGATGAATTAAAAGTGGCCATTCATTACCGGACACCGGTTAAGGATCTTGTCATTGAACAGAAAAAAATAACCGGTATCGTAACGGATGATGGCACCTATGGTGCGGATAAAGTTTTGGTGGCCGTAGGCAGGGAAGGCTCAGAATGGCTTTCCAAACGCTGTGCAAAAAATGGTATTGAAACAACAGTGGGCAAGGTGGATATCGGGGTTCGGGTGGAAACCCGCAACGAGATCATGGAAGAAATTAACAATGCGTTGTACGAAGGAAAGTTTATCTTCTACACCCCGACCTTTGATGATTGCGTCCGGACTTTTTGTTCCAATCCCGGGGGAATTGTTTCCTCGGAATATTACGATGGTAATCTCGCCGTGGTCAATGGCCACAGCTATAAGGCGAAAGAGAGAAAAACAGAGAACACCAATTTTGCCCTGCTGGTTTCAAAAGGATTTACCGAACCCTTTAATGCACCCATCTCTTACGGCAAACACATTGCCCAGCTGGCCAACATGCTAACCGGGAATAAGATTTTGGTTCAGCGCTACGGGGATTTTATCCAGGGGCGCCGGACGACAGACGAAAGAATGGTTCGCACAAATATTCAACCAACCCTTAAGGATGCGGTCCCCGGGGACCTGGGATTGGTTTTGCCCTACCGTCTGATGAAAGATATTGATGAAATGCTCATCGCATTGGATAAATTGACACCGGGGCTCACTAGTGTTGAGACATTGCTCTATGGGGTGGAAGTGAAGTTTTATTCCAACCGGGTGGCGGTGGATGATCATTTCAGAACCAATGTTGAAAATTTATACGTTATGGGAGATGGGGCCGGCATCACCCGGGGACTGATGCAAGCTTCGGCCAACGGGGTTTATGTGGCACGGCATCTGGAGGATTAAATGAACGGAACGCTCTACGCAGTGGGAACACCAATCGGCAATCTGGAAGACATGTCCTTCCGGGCCGTGGACACGTTAAAAAAAGTGGATATCATTGCAGCGGAAGATACAAGGCATACCATTAAATTGCTGAACCATTTTGACATTCATACCAAAATGGTGGCGTATCACCAATACAACGAAAAGGGTGAGACCCAAAAACTGATGGCGCATCTGGTCAAGGGGAGCAATGTAGCTCTGGTTTCGGATGCGGGAATGCCGGTGATTTCTGATCCGGGATATATTTTAATAGCGGCCTGCCGCGAGGCGGGGATTCCTGTGAGTGTTATTCCGGGACCCAACGCAGCGCTTGCGGCGGTGGTCCTTTCCGGAATGGACTGTCGCCATTTTACATTCTATGGTTTTTTAGGCAAACAGAACAAAGCGATCCGGGAGGGATTAGAACAGGCGAAAGCGTCGTTTTATCCCACGGTCTTTTACGAAACACCCCACCGCATTCAAAAGATTTTGGAACGCATTGATGGGGCAATGCCGGAGCGAATCATCAGTATTTCCCGGGAAATGACCAAACAGTATGAAGAAACGAGAAAAGGGACGGCTGCTGATCATCTGGCATGGTTTAATGATCATCCTCCCAAAGGGGAGTTTGTCATGATTGTTGACGGTGGAAAGGCTGTGGTTTCAGACGCCATTACGGCGTTGTGCCAGGGGAAAATTGAAGACCATGTGGGGTATTATTCCCGTCAAGGTTTGAGCGAAAAAGAAGCGATGAAGGCGGTGGCGAAAGACCGGAAGATTTCCAAAAGAGCCGTCTATGAACAGGTGAAAATTAAAGAAAAAACAGAGCCGTTTTAATCCAAAAGATTAAGACAAGCTTTTGACAGAAACTAAACAATCAGGTATAATGAGTCAAAGTGCAATACGAAAAGTGATGATGGGAAGAGTACATCTGATGGAAACCCCAAGAGAGCTGCGGCAGGTGAGAGGCAGTGGTGGAAACAGATGGAAGATGGCCCCGGAACTGTACATACGAGAATGTTTTTAAGCGTGTACCGCTTTCCAGCGTTATGGACAGAATCATTGATTCATAAAGCCGCAGAAAAAATTTGCGGGAATTAAGGTGGTACCACGAGATCTTCGTCCTTATGGAGATCTCGTTTTATTTTTATCGAAAAAAAACAGGAGGAAAATATGGCGGATAAAAAGTCATTTTATGTTACAACACCCATTTATTATCCAAGTGGCGATTTGCATATCGGACATACCTATACGACGGTTGCGGCCGATACGCTGACACGGTATAAAAAGCTTCAGGGTTACGATGCGTATATGCTCACCGGCACCGACGAACATGGTCAAAAAATTCAGCAAAAAGCCGAAGAAGCGGGAATTACGCCCCAGGAATATGTCGATGACGTGGTGTCCCGGATTAAGGATCTCTGGAAACTGATGAATATCAATTACGATCAGTTTATCCGGACAACGGATCCGGAACATGAAAAAACCATTCAGCGAATCTTTAAAAAGTTGTATGATCAGGGTGATATTTATAAAGGAAAATATGAAGGGTGGTATTGCACACCCTGCGAATCCTTCTGGACAGAAAGCCAGCTTGTGGACGGGTGTTGCCCGGACTGCGGCAGACCGGTGGAAAAGGCATCAGAAGAAGCGTATTTCTTTAAAATGTCAAAATATGCTGACCGGCTGCTGGAATACATCGAAAGTCATCCAGATTTCATTCAGCCCGAATCACGGAAAAATGAAATGATCAATAATTTCATTAAACCGGGACTGCAGGATTTATGTGTTTCCAGAACGTCGTTTGACTGGGGGGTTCCCGTTACTTTTGATACAAAACATGTGGTATATGTGTGGATTGATGCTCTTCCGAATTATATTTCCGCTTTGGGGTATCTGAATGATAAACCCCAGCTGATGGATAAGTATTGGCCGGCAGATCTCCACTTGGTGGGGAAAGATATCATCCGCTTCCATACCATCTATTGGCCGATTATCTTGATGGCTCTGGATTTGCCTCTGCCCAAAAAGGTGTATGGTCACGGATGGATTCTGCTGAAGGGCGGCAAAATGTCCAAATCGGTCGGCAATGTTGTGGATCCGGTTGAACTGGTGGACAAATACGGTGTGGATCCCCTGCGATACCATGTTTTGCGGGAAATGACCTTTGGATCGGATGGGGTTTATAATGAAGATCTGCTGGTGAGTCATATCAATTCGGATTTAGCCAATGATCTCGGCAATCTGTTGTCCCGGACAACGGCGATGACGGTTAAATATTTTGGCGGAACCCTGCCGGAAACACAGCAAGCCGGAGATTACGATGACGAATTGATCCAGACGGCTCACAAAGCGGTCACAGAATATGCGGATTTTATGGATAAACTGGATTTCAGCCGGGCGTTGGAAAGCGTGTGGAAACTGATCGGCCGGGCCAACAAGTATATCGATGAAACCCAGCCTTGGGTATTGGGCAAGGATGCCGGTCAGAAAGACCGTCTGGCAAGGGTTATGTACAATCTGACGGAATCCCTGAGAATCATTGCAGTGCTTATCTCGCCGGCAATGCCAGACACTGGAAAGCGTGTAGCCGATGAAATTAAAGTGCCTCAGGCCCAAAGAACCTGGGAAAGCATTCAAAAGTTTGGCGGGTACCCGGCAGGAGTGACGGTCAAACGCTGCAAACCGCTTTTCCCGCGGATTGATGTCAAGAAAGTGGCGGTGGAAACAGCAGCGCCTGTCAAGAAACAAAAGCAGCAGAAAAAAGAAGAAAAACCAGCGGGCGTCATTACCATTGATGATTTTGCAAAAGTTCAGATGAAGGTTGCCCGGGTTCTTTCCTGCGAAAAACATCCCGATGCCGATAAATTGCTCGTTTTCCAGCTCGACTTTGGCAACGAGAAACGGCAGATCATTTCCGGAATTGCAAAATACTATCAACCGGAAGAACTGGTGGGCAAAAAAGTCATTGCCTGCACCAATCTTAAACCGGTGATGTTGCGGGGGCTGGAATCCAATGGTATGATCCTTTCCGCGATCAGCGGAAAACAGTTGCGGGTTTTGACTGTTGACGGGGGGGACATGCCTGAGGGTGCAGATGTTGGTTAAAAAGGAATTCCTGGAGTTAGATCATAAAATTGGCCGGTGGATCGACGTTGAAACAACAAAGAAACGGGCACTGATTGGGATCGTTGTATTGATGGTTTTGGCCGTTGTTCTCAATATAATGAATCAGAACGCTCAAGTGAATGAAGTCCATGATTATCAATTTAGCACCATTGCGGCCGTGATTATTATTGGCTTCTTTGCAATCTACCGGGTAACAATTAAACCGAAACACGAAATGTTTGGCAATCTTTGTATTTTGGTTTGTGCCGTGTTTATGACCCAACAGATGACACAAATTGCCTATAACGCACCGATCATTACCAAAAGTGCAATGGATAGCACGGGAATGGGGCAGTTCTTTCTGGGACTGGCTTGCATTGCTTTTGTTTACCTGGTGCTTTACGCTATTATCGGGCGGTGGCGCTGGTCCCTTATTCTGGGGGCAATCCTCTTTTTTGCACTGTCTGTGACCAATTATTATGTGATCCTATTTCGGGGAGATCCCTTTTATATTGGGGATATGATGTCACTTGATACCGGAGCGGAAGTCATGGGAGGGTATCAGATCATCATTTCCGGGAATGTGATGGCGGCCATGTTGATGCTGGCGGCGATTCTTGTGACGGTTTGGCACGCGAAAGATTATCCTTGTTCTTTGAGCCGGAAAATCAAACGCCGGGGACTGAGTGTTTTTATT
>JAQWCN010000245.1 GCA_028705955.1 Eubacteriaceae bacterium | reverse complement strand
TCCCAGGGCACAGGGGCAGGAGATCACCAGCACCGCAATGCCAATGGACAGGGCAAATTCAAAGGTAGCACCGCTCACCAGCCAGACAATGGTGGCCACCAGGGCAATGACCATGACCACAGGAACAAAGATTCCGGCGATTTTATCCGCCAGGTGGGCGATGGGTGCCTTGCTGGCACTGGCCTCCTGGACCAAGCGGATGATTTCCGAAAAAGCGGTGTCCTCACCCACCTTAGTGGCCCGTACCTTTAAAAAGCCAGATGTATTAATGGTCGCGGCAATGACCGCATCTCCGGTGCTCTTTTCCACCGGAATGCTTTCCCCGGTGATGGCGGCTTCATCCACGGCGCTTTGGCCCTCCACCACCACCCCATCGACTGGAATGCTGGCCCCGGGGCGCACCACGCAGATTTCATCCACCCGGACGCTGTCCGCAGGGACCTCCACCTCTACCCCATCCCGGATAACCATGGCAGTCTTCGGGGAGAGGTCGATGAGCTTGGAGATGGCCTCGCTGGTCTTGCCCTTGGCCCGAGCCTCCAGGTATTTCCCCAGGGTAATGAGGGCTAAGATCATGGCTGCCGATTCAAAATACAGATCCATATGGTACTGATGCACCACCGCCATCTCTCCGGCCCCCAGGGCCCAGCTCATACGGTACAGGGCGAATACCCCGTAGACCAGAGCTGCACCAGAGCCCACAGCAATGAGGCTATCCATATTGGGGGCCCGATGCCAGAGAGTTTTAAATCCGGTACTATAATACTTCCGGTTCACCACCACCACGGGCAGGGTCAACAGGAATTGGGTAAAGGCAAAGGACACCGAATTCCCCATTCCCGTTAAAAATCCTGGCAGGGGCAGGCCTACCATACTTCCCATGGAAACATACATGAGGGGAATGAGAAAGGCAAAGGACACGATGATGCGGTGTTTCATTTCCTTAATGGCCATCTCCGCTACATTGGTTGGAGCCCCCTGGACCGTCTGGCCCGAAGCTTTTCCGGCCGTATTTTCAGCCATCACCGGCACTGCCCCATACCCAGCCTTTTCCACCGCATCCACAATGCCCTGGGCATCCACCGCCGCCGGGTCATATTCCACCGTCATGGAATTGGTCAGCAGGTTTACCGCCGCCGTCTCCACCCCTTCCAGACCATCCACCGCCTTCTCCACCCGGGTGGAGCACGATGAACAGGTCATCCCGGTGATATCAAAACGCTCTTTTTCCATTGTTGTTACCTCAATTCTCATCAATCTCACTACGACGCTGTCCAAAAAGTTTCCCTACAGACGTCCGTTATATGAATACAGTCAGCGTCGACTTGACGCGAACAGCTTTGCTGTCCGCGGAGCGGAGATCAGAATGTATTCATATAACGGACGTCGACCACTACCTAGGACGACAGCGCTCCTATGACTACTTCATAATTTTATCCAGAGTGGCCACCAGCTCGTCCACCTTCTCCTCCATCTCCTCCTCCGTCCGGGCATTCTTGACGCAGGATTTCAAATGGGCGGAGAGGACCTCCTTATTGGCCCGGCGCAGCACCGATTGGGAGGCCATAAGCTGCTGGGAGATATCCATGCAGTACCGGTCCTCCTCCACCATCTTGATAATCCCATCGATCTGGCCCCGGGCCGTTTTGAGCAGCCTTAAAACTTGCTGTGAATTTGCTTGCATTTTCCTTAACTCCCTACACCCCAGGGGGGTGTTTTTTCTTTTAATAATAAACCCTCCCTGACACATTGTCAAGGAGGGCGAACTTTTTTTAAGGATTTTTGAGGTTTTGCATGGATGGTATCCTACAGGATTTGTACCTATCATTTCAACAGAGCGTACAATTTCATATCAATGACTTTCCCGTTTTTTATAGCATTATTTCTTAATGTACCCTCGTACTGAAAGCCTGCTTTCTCAAGTACTCTGCATGACGCAGCATTGTAAGCAAATGGCTCTGCATAAATTCGAATAATATCACTATTGTCAAAAACATATTTGCAGGTCTTTTTTACTACTTCGGTCATAATGCCCTTGCCCCAATAGCTTTCCGAAATATAATACCCCATTTCAGCCGTTTGCCTATGAATGTTACTTTGTCGAAAAGCACCAATACTACCAATCACATTGCCATCGGCAATGATTGCAAAAGCAAATGTATCCGTTTCGTCGGCTGAAAGCATCGTAGAAATGAACGCCTGAGCATCATAGGCTGTATAGGGAAACGGCAATCCATCTCGAAGATTATCTAGTATTTTTTTATTGGATAGGGCAACGGCAAGATTTTTTGCATCCGTCAGTTTCCATTTTCTTGTTTCTATTTTCATTTTGATTTCTCCTCATTTTTTCGGCAACTTCCAATTTGTATGTTTCTATGAGCCAATTGTATCATATCGCCAACAATATTAGGCGCAAATATGCGACTGCCTGTCCCCTTCTGTCATGATCCTCTATTTTTTCTTTCGAGGCTTTGGCACCGGGATGCTTGTCTTCAAAATAGCAATGACCGCCTGGCACAGAG
>JAQWCN010000244.1 GCA_028705955.1 Eubacteriaceae bacterium | reverse complement strand
CTCGCCACCGTCTTTGACATCCTCCTGGTCGGCGGCATCCGCATCATGTACCGCACCCTGAGAAACGTCAAAAACAAAGCCAACCGCAACGGCGGCGGCACCCTCATCGTCGGGGCCGGGGAAGCCGGCATCAAAATGCTGCGGGAAATCGACAACAGCAGCCGGGGCATGACCCCTGTCGGCTTCGTCGACGACGACCCCGCCAAACAAAACAAACGCATCAACGGCATCAAAGTATTAGGCGGCCGCAACGACATCCCCGCTATCGTCGACAACAACCCCATCGCCGAAATCATCATCGCCATGCCCACCGCTGACAAAGAAGACCGGGTTGAAATCGCCAAGATCGCCCAAAAAACCGGCAGACCCGTCAAAATCCTGCCCACCATCGAAGACATCCTCAACTACGACATCTCCGAAATCAAACTCCGGGACCTCCAAATTGAAGACCTCCTCGACCGGGACGAAGTCAAACTCGACAAACAAGCCATCGCCGACACCATCGAAAACAAAACCATCCTCGTCACCGGCGGCGCCGGATCCATCGGCAGCGAACTCTGCCGCCAGATCATCCGGTTTCATCCCAAAGAACTCTACATCCTCGACATCAACGAAAACGACCTTTATTATCTCGAACTCGAACTTCAAAAATACATCGCCGCTCTGAAGAAAGAACACAACATCACCATCACTCTCACCACCCGCATCGCCAGCATCCGGGAACGGGACAACATCAAAGACATCTTCATGGGCGTCAAACCCGACATCGTCTTTCACGCCGCCGCCCACAAACACGTCCCCCTGATGGAACGCACCCCAAGGGAAGCCGTCAAAAACAACGTCTTCGGCACCAGAAACGTCCTCGACGCCTGCGTCGCCAGCCGGGTCAAACGCTTCGTCCAAATCTCCACCGACAAAGCCGTCAACCCCACCAACGTCATGGGCGCCACCAAACGCATCTGCGAAATCATGGCCCAAACCTACAACCGCAACTACGACACCGAATTCGTCGCCGTGCGGTTCGGCAACGTCCTCGGCTCCAACGGCTCCGTCATCCCCATCTTTAAAGAACAAATCGCCGGGGGCGGTCCCGTCACCGTCACCGACAAAAACATCACCCGGTTCTTCATGACCATCCCCGAAGCCACCCAGCTCGTCCTTCAGGCCGCCAGCATCGCCAGGGGCGGCGAAATCTTCGTCCTGGACATGGGCAAACCCGAACGCATCACCGACCTCGCCGAAAAAATGATCACCCTGGCCGGCTACGAACCCTACACCGAAATCCCCATCACCTTTGTGGGCCTGCGCCCCGGGGAAAAACTCTTTGAAGAACTCTCCTACAACCTGAACGACTTCGACCGCACCACCTTCGACAGCATCTTTATCGAAAAACCAAAAACCTACGAACTGGCCGAGGTTAACGATAGGCTTCAAAGCCTGTGGCAAACCGTCAACCAGACCGGGGAGAGCCTCCTGGAAGATCAGACGATCAACCGGGAAACCATACAGGGAATCCAGACACTGGTGCCGGAGATGAAACATGAAGCGTAAAAAAAGCCCCCTTGCCGGTTGGCAAAGGGGACAAGCATTTAAAACAAATCGCTGTGGGTACCCGTTCGGGTTAAGGTCAGGGTGACACTGTCCAGCTCAATTTTGTAAATCAAAAGCCAGTCTGGAGTAATGTGACATTCCCGATGACCTTGATAATGACCGCTCAGAGAATGATCCCGGTATTTTACGGGAAGCGGCTTCTCCTCACAGAGAAGATTTAATACCGCTTCCAGCAGGTTTGGATTGTAACCGCGTTTGATGATTCCCTTATAATCCTTCCGGAACTTTCGGGAATAACGAATATCAAGCATTCAAATCCTCCATCAGCTCGTCGACGGAATGGAACCGGCGGCTGAGATTCCGGTTGTGATTGACATCATCGATGGCCTTCTGCGTTTCTGCATTGGGGATTTCAAGACCAACAGTAAAGGGAATGCGTTGTTCCCGAACCATGGTTCTTGCAAAAATGTTAACCGCTGTGGTCATGTTCAATCCGAGCTCTTTGCACAAGGTGTCAAATTGTTGCTTGAGGCCATCCTCCATACGGATATTGACATTGGTTTGAGCCATTTTTAAACACCTCCTTTTATGGAAAGTATAGCACGATTTATGGCTATCTGCAATACAGTGTCAATAAATTTAAACAAAGATTAACACGAAATGATTTGTAAATGATGAATAATACTGAAAAGAGATCAAAAATGAAGGATAAGAGAGGAGGAACACCATGATCTATCAAAAATATGTCAAACGGCTGCTCGATATCGGCCTGTCCTCCGCGGGCATTGTTGTTTTGTCACCCGTGCTGCTCGGCCTGTCCGCAGCCATCAAGGCAGACTCCAAAGGTCCGGTTCTGTTCAAACAAAAACGGATCGGCCAAAACAAAAAATACTTCAACATATTAAAATACCGGTCCATGGCCATGGATACCCCCAAGGATATCCCCACCCATAAACTTACCAATCCGCATCAG
>JAQWCN010000243.1 GCA_028705955.1 Eubacteriaceae bacterium | reverse complement strand
AATAACATTTTAAAACCCCAGGACGGGACGCCCGTTGTTGTGCCAACCCAGGATATGGTCCTCGGCTCTTACTATATGACCCTTTATGAAGAAGGCGTCAAAGGCGAAGGGACGGTATTCTGCAATGAAGACGAAATGGAAATGGCGTATTTTAACAAGACGGTTAACCTGCATGCCAGAGTGAAAGTCCGGGAAAAGAGAACCGTTGACGGCAAGGATTATGTTCGTTTGATCGAAAGCACCGTGGGCCGGTTCCTGTTTAACCAGGTGCTGCCTCAGGATATGGGCTTTGTCAAACGGGAAACCGTGGATGATTACTTTGTGCTCGAAGTGGACAAACAAGTCGATAAGGGTGTCCTGAAAGAAATTGTTGATAAATGTTTCAGGACCCACGGGCCAACCGTAACATCGGAAGTGTTGGATGAAATTAAACGTCTGGGTTACAAATTCTCGACGTTGTCTGCCATTACGGTTGGGGTTTCAGATATGCAGGTTCCAGGCAATAAAGAAGAAATTCTTTTCAAGGCAGATGAAAAAGTTGAAGAAAACTTGAAACTCTTCCGCCGCGGGCTGATTTCCGAAGACGAACGCTATGAAAATGTAGTGGATATTTGGAACAAGGCGACAGATGATGTCACCAACGCCCTCCTCGACCATTTGGACCGTTTGAATCCAATCAATATGATGGCCGATTCCGGTGCCCGGGGTTCCAGAAACCAGATTCGTCAGCTGGCAGGGATGCGTGGCCTGATGACCAACCCGACCGGCCGTGTTATCGAATTGCCAATCCGTTCCAACTTCCGTGAAGGTCTGGATGTTTTGGAATTTTTCTCCTCAACCCATGGAGCCCGGAAAGGCCTCGCCGATACGGCACTGCGAACGGCCGATTCAGGTTATCTGACAAGACGTCTTGTGGACGTCAGCCAGGATGTGATCGTCCGGGAAGAAGATTGCGGGACACCTTATGGGTATGAAGTTCACGCCCTGAAGGAAAATAACGAAGTTATCGAAAAATTGGGTGAAAGGGTTGCCGGCCGTTTTGCCTTTGAAGATGTGATTGATCCGGAAACCGGGGAAATTATTGTCGGGAAAGATCAAGTCATTACACCCGAAAGTGCCCGGAAAATTGAAAAATGCGGTATTGAAAGTGTTGAAATCCGTGCGGTTTTCAACTGTCAGGCCAAACACGGCGTCTGCAAAAAATGCTACGGCGTGGATATGACCACCTGGAAACCGGTGGAAATCGGCGAAGCCGTTGGAACCATCGCGGCCCAGTCCATTGGAGAACCAGGGACTCAGCTGACCATGCGGACCTTCCATACTGGCGGGGTTGCATCGGCGGATGATATCACCCAGGGGCTTCCCCGTGTCGAAGAATTGTTTGAAGCCCGGAAACCAAAAGGCCAGGCCATCATTACAGAAATTGCAGGCCGGGTCGAAATTTCCGAAGGCAAAAAGACAGAAGCCATTATTATCGAAGAAGGCGGCGGCTCCAAAAGTTATCTGATTCCTTACGGGGCACGATTGAAAGTGCATACCGGGGATACCGTTACTGCAGGTCAGCCATTGACAGAAGGGTCAATCAACCCCAATGACATTTTGGCAATTCAGGGCGTGGAAGCCGTTCAGGAATACCTGCTCTCCGAAGTTCAGAAGGTTTACCGTCTGCAAGGGGTGCACATCAGCGATAAGCACATCGAAGTGATTATCCGTCAGATGCTCAGAAAAGTTAAAATTGAAAACGCCGGGGATACCGAATTGATCACAGGGTCTGTGATGGATATTTTCCAGGTGAAGGAAGCCAACGATAAAGTGTTGGATCTTGGCCTGGAACCGGCCGTGTTCTCAAGAGATCTGCTGGGAATTACCAAAGCAGCACTGGCAACGGACTCCTTCCTTTCGGCGGCGTCCTTCCAGGAAACCACCCGGGTGTTGACCGACGCGGCCATCAAGGGCAAAAAAGATCCCCTCATGGGGCTGAAAGAAAATGTTATTATTGGTCAGTTGATTCCAGCCGGGACTGGCGTTGATAATTATGCCGGCGTCGGATTGGATTATGACGAAGAAGAACCGGATGAACCCTTTGATGAAGATGAAGAAAATCTTCAGGAAGACGCCGTGATTGACGACTTTGTCGGCAATGACGCACCGGATCTGGAAGTCTTTATGGACGATGATAATATCATGGCCAAGGCCGTTGAAGAAGAACGCAAGAATATTGAGGACGATAAGGAATTATCCGCGGCCTTTGATATGTTCGACATGGATTTCCTGAGCGATGAAGATGGACAACCGGCACCCCAGGAGGCCAAACCCAATGACCCCGAAAAACCGGATGACGGTGGAAATGATGTTATTGGATAAAAGAGCTTGACAAAAAAGATCAGGCAGTATATAGTAAACAAATATGCTCTGGAATTATTCGAATAGCCAAAGGAGTGCAGGATGAATGATTTTAAAGCAATTCCCAAAGTTATCGGACTAAAACAGACCCTTAAAAAGGTGGCTTCCCAGGAAGCCGTTCAGGTCATTT
>JAQWCN010000242.1 GCA_028705955.1 Eubacteriaceae bacterium | reverse complement strand
GCATTCCTATCCGGAATGCTTTCTATCAGTCAGCATCTAAAGAAAGAACCGCTCTAAAATATGGCTTGGATGCCCAAAAAAGAACACTTTTAATTTTTGCAGGAACTTATGGCGTCCTTAATGATCTTGACAAAATATGCCTTTCAGTCAACACGTTCAATAACCTTCAAACCATTGTGATCTGTGGTAAAAACCGAAAATTATACAATACTTTGCGTCAACTTCATTTGAATAATGTCCACATTATGGGTTTCCAACCTGAAATCAATGAATTGTATCAATTTTCAGATATGATGGTCACAAAACCTGGAGGAATTTCTCTTAGCGAAGTGGTCGTCAGCCAAATCCCAATCATTCTTTATAAACCTGCCCCTGGACAAGAAGAAGAAAATGCCCGTTGGTTTCAAAAAGAAGGGGCCGCTATTGTTACAAGCAGCAAACCCGAGTTGCTTCTCGCCATCAATACCCTTTATCAAAATGAGGTTAAACAACAAGCTATGAAAAAGAATTTACGCAAAATGTATTATGGTCACGCTGCTTCACTGATTACCGATGATATTCTCCAAGTCATTTCCCCTTCATCTTCATCCGAACAGCCAAATGTTTCTGTATCCGGGATCAAATAAAAGAAGCCTTTTCCCACTTGAACGGCGGGGAAAGGCTTTATTTATTTTTCACTTAAAAGAAAAGTTAATGTAAAAAGACTATCGGTAATATTAACATTTTCTACCACTACATCCTCTGGTACTGTTAAATCTAATGGCACAAAATTCAAAATAGCTTTAATTCCAATTTTACATATACGATTAGCAATTTCCTGTCCAACTTCTCTGGGAACACAAAGAATGCAAATATTAATTTCATTTTCCTTAACAAATTGCTCCAAATCATCCATATGATAAACGGGAATTTTTCCAACAGTTTTTCCCACTCTTCCATGATCAACATCGAACATCGCTTTAATATGAATTCCTTCGTTTTTAAATCGTTCATAATGGGAAATAGCTCTTCCAAGATTCCCGGATCCAATTATAACACAATTATACGGCTGATTTAGTCCTAAAATATCTCTTATCGCATCCTTCAATTCCTCAACTTTATACCCATACCCCTGTTGACCATAAGCCCCAAAGGAATTAAGATCCTGTCGAATTTGAGAGGCTGTCAGACCCATCATATTTGCCAATTCTTTAGAGGATATCTTTTCAACATCTCTATCGCTTAAATCGCTTAAATACTGATAATACTTCGGCAATCTTTTAACAACGGTCATCGATACTTTCTTTGAATAACTCTGCATATTGCCTCCCTGTTCCTCAAAATTATGTATTAAATTATATCAATTTGTGAAAAAAAAATCAAACTCTATTTCCATTCTTTTATTTGTATTTATTTGATATGATATTATATATAAAATTAAATCAAAGGAATCAAACGATGCTTATTACAATAGAAAATCTGGATTTCAGTTATGGTATCCAGAACATTTTTCATCATCTGTCTTTTACTGTACAGGAAAAAGAAAAAATTGGCCTCATTGGCGATAACGGCTGTGGGAAAACCACCTTTTTAAAACTCATTAATGGCGAATTGTTCCCCGACAGCGGCAAAATTCACTTCCGTTCAAATCTCTCTCTGGGCTATCTTGCTCAGGAAAATAATTTATCGGATTCTGAAACCTTGCATACCGCTTTTTTAAATATCTTTAAAGACCTATTGACCATCGAAGAAAAGATGACTGCCTTACAAAATACAATCAACACTTCAGAGGGCGAAAAACAGAAAAAGGCTGTGTTGGATTTGGGAACGCTTCAAGAGATCTATGAACAAAATGGAGGCTATGAATATCCCAGTCGTATCCGCGGAATTGCCAATGGTTTAGGATTTACCGATGATGATTTATCAAAACCACTTTCCCAATTCAGTGGAGGGCAAAAAACACGCATCAATTTAGGGTGCCTGTTATTAAAATCCCCAGATATTTTGCTCCTTGATGAACCAACAAACTATTTGGATTTTTCAGCAATTACCTGGCTGGAATCTTTTTTAAGAAGTTATGATCAAGCCTTTATTGTTATTTCTCACGATCGTTACTTTTTGGATAATGTTTGTCATCGTATTGCTGAAGTCGAAGATAAACATCTTATGAGTTTTGCGGGAAATTATAGCCAATATTATCTAAAGAAACAAAAATATGATCAGGCGAAATCTGCAGAAATTCAAAAAAACAATAAAGAAATTGCACGTCAACAGCAAATTATTGATCAATTGCGCGCCCGCCACTCTGTTAAAAGTTTTAAACGGGCAAAAAGTCGGGAAACTAAACTTGAGAAAATCAATATAATGGAGGAACAAACTAAAAACAACGAAATACATTTATCCTTCTCTCCTAAAGTAAGGAGTAGTGATGATGTATTAAGTGTTAAAAATCTCTTTAAAGCTTATCCCAACAAACCCTTGCTTAATAATTTATCTTTCAATGTCTTTCGTTGTGACAAAATTGGCATTATTGGACCTAATGGCATCGGGAAATCAAC
>JAQWCN010000241.1 GCA_028705955.1 Eubacteriaceae bacterium | reverse complement strand
TAATTCGCTTCAGCCGGAAAAGATCACTCTGGGAGACGCCTTTAAAGATTTAAAGGTGACCAGTGTAGAAGCCGTTCCCCGGGAAAAAGATCCAACCACAGCCGATCAGATTGCCATTAAGGTGGAGGGCGATGTGAACAGTGACGGGATGGTTGGCGGCCAGTACGTTCCGGACATTTATAAAAAAGGAACGGTTCAAATCGACAAGTCGGTTCTGGGCACAGCCAGTGATTTAAATCTGGAAACAGATGTTATCACCCCGTCCATTACCCTCAAAGATTTGCAGGCTGACGGCAAAGCCGTGGAAAGTATTCCGGCGGACGCCAAAACTGTTACCGGAACCCTGGCGGTCGACAGTGACGTTAAAGATGCGGGCTGGTTCTACGCATCTAAAACCGACGGTGTGATCAGCAATCCGGATTCGGTGGCTTATCTCGCCCTGGGTGGTGCCCTGGGAAGCTCCACCATTGCTTTGGGAAGCCCCAGCGTAACCGGAACATTGAAAAATGAAATTCCGTTTACCATTACCCTGGACGCAAACCGGAGTGCAACCGGGGACGGCACAATCACTGTGCCGGCAGAAGAAAACTGTTTTGGTTCGTCTTTGAGCGTCACCATTCCAGTGGCAACACCGGAAAAGGCAGCGGACACCACAACCCCGACAACGAATTCAACCCCGTCGACAACAGCGGCAACGCCCCAAACCACAGCGGATCAAAACCTGGTGACGGCAACGCCCCAAACGAGTCTTGATCAAAATGCAGTGGTGAATAAGCTGACGGAAACCGTTAAAAACACGCCGATTCTCAGCTTTCTGGGAACCCTGACAACGGGCAGTATTGCAGTCAGCAACGTCCAGGAATATTACGCGGGAAGTCCGGTTTACACTATCACGTTAAAGGCGAAGGGCGATTACAAATTTGCAGCGAAACTTGATGCGCAGCAATTTAAGCTGCAAAATGCATTGAGTGAAGTGACGGTGAACAGCATCAGCCGGGTCAGTGATACCGAAGTGAGACTGGATGTGACCGGAAATATCGTTAATGGAAAAAATGATCAGGACGGTCATCAGATTGTTTCTTATAGCGACGGATCAATCCAGATTACAAAGAATCAGATAAGTGGAGCGGCCGAAGATGTAACGGTCAGCGTACCGGTGAGCACACCGACAGCAGTTTTGCAGAATGTAAAAGTTGATGGCAGTGTGGCCAAGACAAAAGATGGTCGGGTCACCATCGATGGAAATGCTAAAAAAATATCAGGTGATTTTGTTATTGAAGGTGCCGATGGTGCATCGTACTGGTATAGAAATGGCGCCGCCGGGCAAAAAGATATGTGTACCAGTCTGGTTTTGGGTGAAGCGTTTGCCGGAGCGACAGAAGTCAAGTGTGAAGTGGATCCGGTTCAGAAGAACAAAATTCATTTTAGTTTTAAACTGGGCGATACAGAAGTCAGTGCCATTACAGGAACAATCCAGGTCGACGCAAAGAACAACAGTTTCAACCAGGATTTGACAGCGGAAATGGCGGTGAATACCGTCAGCCTGAGCTGTACATCCTTAAGCTGTGAAAATGTAACGGATGACCCGATGAAGTATACCGCAGTCATCAAAGTGAACGGAAGCATCAGCCTGCCCATTACAAAAGATATCATTGAGTTCACCGATGGTTTTGAAGCCTGCAAGATTACCGATGTAACTTATGATCAGAAAGCAGACACGATAACAGTGAAATTTACAAAAGCCCGCTATTTGGATACTCCGGCGATGGAAGGCAGCTTGAAATTAAGGGCCACCAAAGGACAGCTTCGTTATTCAGACGGGCCCGTTTTTTCCGGTGTTCTGAGTGTTGCGCTCCACGATCCGGTCAATCATTTGAAATACAAAGAAGATGATCCTGCAAAGACAACAGATACAAAATCCTATTCGACGATGGACTGGTATAAGCTGAGTCACTTTGCGACGAATTTGTTAAACAAAACCATTTGTCATATTCCGTCTTTCATCTTCTCAGGCAAAAAGGATGGGGATGCAGATTATGCAAAAACGCATAATGTATTAATGGATGTCACCAATTTTTTCCTTGGTGATATCGGAAAAGATTTATTGGGGATATTGACGGGCTGGGATGTTAAAACAACAACGACGCCGGGACTCTCCAACGAAATGCAGTTAAAAGCAATCAATGCCACGGCACAAAGTAACACGGAGGTGTTACTGGGGGGGATGGAAAAACAAACGTGTTTTTCAAAACTCCAGGACATTGACAATGATATCAATAAACTCAATATTAAAGACCAGTTGTTTAACGATGCGGCCAAAGATGCTCAAATCTTTGGAAATTACTTAAATGAAGTGTCAGAAGGAAAACTGGAAGAAGATGATGAAATCGTCACCTCCAAGGATATCGATAACAATGCACAGTTAAAGACAGATTATCAGTCCATTTATTCCTCGGATGCGTCAAGTATCATTGCGTATCTGGGGCAGACCAAGACAGGATCGAAAACGGAATTACTGGAAGCGATGAAGGAATTTATTAAAAA